>JADGHC010000065.1 GCA_019689655.1 Microbispora sp. | reverse complement strand
CGCCCGCCCCCTGTGGATGACTCTTCTGCCCCGGTTTCACTGGTAGTAGGCGTAGAGCGTCTTCCAGGTGCCGGCGTACTGACAGGTGAGGGACGGCTTGGTGGCCTTGCGCTCGGAGCAGACCTTGAGCTCGACCTCGCCGACGTTCTTGATGGTGAAGGCGAAGGTCTTCTCCCCGCCGTACGAGCAGGTGCGGTAGTTGCGGTAGGCCAGGTGCGGCTTGTTGGCGGCGTCGAAGTAGCTGATGCGGAACAGAGCCCAGCCACAGGTGGACGCCTTGCGGTTCAGGCTGGTGACCTTGCCGGTCACCTTGACGTACGGCGCGGGCCGGCTCCGGTCGCTCTTGGCCGCGGCGGTCAGCGAGCCGCTGACCTTGGCCTTCGACCCGGCGGCGTAGTAGGGGCCCCAGGACTTGGCGGCGGCGGCCTCGGCGGCTGTCGCGGTGGCGAGCGGGGCGAGGGCCAGGATGCCGGCCGCGAGCGTGATGCCTGCGAGCGAGCGGGTGAGGGTCATGGCTGGGGGTCCTTTCCTCGTCGTTGCCGGCAGTGTGTCCCGGGCCGCTTTCATAGCCCTTGACACCCGCTGTACCGACGATGCCTGCTGTGCCGTGCCCCTCGCCTGCACGCCCGCCCTCGCGCGGCGGTGACGGCCGGTCAGGTGCGCAGCATGGGCGGGTGCAGCAGCACGGCGGGGCCCCTGCGGTAGAGCATCGCGGGACGGCCGCCGTCCCGGGTCGTGGTGCGCCCGGTGGGCACCAGGAAGCCCTCCGTCTTGGTGACCTTCCGGTGGAAGTTGCGCGGGTCGAGCGGCCGCCCCCAGACGATCTCGTAGACGCGGCGCAGCTCCGCGACCGTGAACTCGGGCGGGCAGAAGGCGGCGCCGAGCGAGGTGTATTCGAGCTTGCCCCTGGCCCGCTCCACCCCGTCGAGCATGATCCTGCGGTGGTCGAAGGCCATCTCGGTCAGCTCGGCCACCGGCTGCCAGCTCATGTGGGCCTCGGTCGAGGCGGGCAGGTCGGGGGCGAGGCCCAGGTAGGCCACGCTGACGACCCGCTGGCGCGGATCGCGGTCCGGGTAGCCGTACGTCTGAAGCTGCTCCAGGTGGACCGGCGCGCCGGGAAGGCCGGCCCGTTCGGCCAGGACGCGGGCCGCCGCGGCGGGCAGGTCCTCCTCCAGCTTGATGAAGCCCCCGGCAAGTGCCCACCGGCCCTCGTACGGCGGCCGGTCGCGCCGCCAGACGAGAGCGCTGAGCTGCTGGGACCTGACGGTGAGCACGACGAGATCCACGCTGACCGGAATACGCGGGATCATGTTCAGCACGCTACATGACGCGCGGCGCGGTTCGGGCCATCCGGAGCCGCACCGGCCGTCAGCCGGTCTTGTGGTAGTAGACCGGCTCGGCGGCTTTCCTGCCGTCGGCGGAGGTGACCTCCACGCGTATCCAGATGTCGTCGGGGACCGTGGCCCAGTCCACCGGTATCCAGATCTTCTCCGTGCCCTGCGGCAGCCCGGGGATCGGCATGGTGTCGTGCCAGCCGACCGCGGCCGAGTCGACGACCCGCGGGGTGTCCAGGCCCGGCCAGCTCAGCGTGACCTTGGCCGAGCCGAGGTGGTAGCCGCGGATCTCCAGGCCGTCTTGGATCTGCCGCGCGCGCCGCTGCGCCTCGATCGGGATCGGGCGGTCCCAGTCCGCGGCGATCTCCTCCGACAGCGACGGCGAGCCGCAGGTGAAGAAGTCGCTCCACATGTACGAGATGATCTTCGACACGTACGGCGCGGCGAGCGTCACCTGGGTGTCCAGCCGGGGCTTGTGGGTGCGGCCCCGGGTGCCCTGACGGCCGCAGGTCTCGGTCGCGGTGGAGGGTTCGAACGCCTCCACGTTGGCCCACAGCTGCACCTGGATGCCCTCGGCGGCCAGCTCCTGGCGGGCCAGGGACATGGCGCGGTAGTAGTCGCGGGTGCTGCCGTAGTAGGCGGTGGCGTACGTGCTCTCCCCGACGACCGGCTTGAGGGTGTCGTCCACCGGCTTGTTCTTCCAGTTGGGCCAGAACAGGCCGACCTTGCCGGTGCCCCGGCCGTCCTGCGGGGCGATGATCTCCACCCCGGTGCGCGCGAGCGCCTTGAAGCCCTGGGCCACCTGGTTGGGCGTCGAGGTGTACTTCACCCGCCTGCGGCTGTCGATGTACGGGCTCACCAGGATCGGTTTGTCCGGCAGCTCCTGCTCGACGATCAGGTGCTGCTCGGCGTACACCTGGAGCGTCTGAACCTTGCTCGGGTCGGGCCAGTCCCGCAGCTGCAGCTCGAACGGCTGGTAGACCCCGCCCAGCGACGCGCGGCCCTTGAACCGGTCGCCGTAGTCCTGCAGGATCCGCCGGGTCAGCGTGGTGAGCGTGCCGATGTGCCGGGGGTCGGCCCGGGTGGACTCCTCGGGGTCGCGCGGCGCGAGCGGCAGGGCGGGGAAGACCTTGATGCCGAACCGGTCACCGAGGTCCAGCAGCTCGGTGAGGCTGTCCCTGAGGCCCGCGGAGACGAGGATCAGGTGATAGCCGCGGGCCTCGGATTTGAAGTCGCAGGTGGGGTCGTCCGAGCCGTCCTCGGGCGCGATGAGCCGGAAGAAGACGTCGTTGCCCACGACGATCTGGTGCTCCATCTGGGGGCAGCGGAAGATGCCGGGGCCGAACCGCTCGTCGGTTCGGTAGACGTACGCCTGGGTGATCGTGTTGCCGGAGTTGGCGGCCTGGAGATCCTTCTCCGCCGCCTGCACACAGGTGAGCCCGTTTTCGACGCAGCGCGCGTACCTGCCGTCCGGCTTGGGTTCCTCCCCCTTGGGGGTCGACGCCTCCAGGATGCGGCCCTGGTCGTCGACGTCACGCGGCGAGAGGCCGAAGCCCAGACGCACCACCGTGTCCCCGCCGAGGCGGTGGATGGCCTCGAGCTGACGCCGCCAGGTGCACGGGTCGGAGGTGGGGACCAGCCAGTAGCCGGTCACGGCGTACGGCGTGGTCGCCGTGGTCTGGAAGGTGCCGCAGGGGTCGGTGAACTCGCTGTGCGCCGGCGACCCGATCATGGTCGCGGGGGCGCTTCCCCCGGCACCGACGGCACCGGAACCGATGCCCTCGTCGCGCAGGACGATCACCAGGGATGCGACGCCGGCGAGGATCACCACGCCCAGCATCAACGTGAGCCAGCGTACTTTCAGGACACTACCGCCCGCCATTTAAGGATCTTGCTGAACTCAGACTACCGCGATCACGGCACCGCCCGATCGCGTCGCGTCCGGCGCGGAGCGGTGTCCACCGCGTGTTCAGCTCTTGGCGCCGGCCCACGCCTCCAATTGGGCGACGAACCGGCGCGCCGAGTTGGGCCAGTGGTGGTGCGCCCGGGCGGCGGCGTAGCCGCGACCGCCGGTGCCGATCCGTTCGTAGGGGTTGTCCCTGAGTTCGAGCACGGCCCGTGCCACCGCCTCGGGGTCCCGCCAGGGGACGACCACCCCGCACTGGTAGCGCTCCACGAGCTCCACCGCCCGCGGCGAGGGGGTGGTGATGACCGGGATGCCGTGCGCCATGTACTCCACGATCTTCGTGGGCATGGAGTGGCGGTAGTTGGGCTCGTCGTGCAGCAGCGAGAGCCCGGCGAGCGCGCCGTCGAGCCGCTTGAGCGCCTCGTCGTTCGGCATGAAGTCGCGCCACTCCAGCACGCCCTCGGCGACGGCCTCGTTCAGCAGGGGACGGCTCTGCGGGTCGGCGTAGCCGATGAGCTCCACGGCCACCCGGTGCGGCTGGAGCAGGCGGGCCACCTCGACGGCCTCCTGGACGCCCCGGGCCTCCGACAGCCAGCCGAGGTAGACCACCCGGTCGTCGCCGGGCCGGCTCACCTTGTCGGGCACCCACGTCTCGTTCGGCACCACGAGGTGCCGCCGTTTGAACCGGCTCGCGTACGCCGCCTCGGCCAGCAGCAGGTGCAGCCGGCGCTCGGCGAGCCCTTCGAGCAGCCGGGCGAGGAACCGCGTCGGCGGGCGCAGGAACGCCGGCAGCCACGGCTTGAGCGACAGCGTCGCCGGGGTGTCCTCGTGCACGTCCCACACCACCGGGGGGCGGTTGCGCACCCCGGCGACCGCGAACAGCAGCTCGGGGTCGTGGATGAGCACGAGGTCGACCTTGCCGCGCATGCTCTTGAACAGCTTGCGGGCCGCCCACACCGCCGCCAGGCGGCGCCGCTCGGCGGCTCTCGGCAGATCCACCCCCGTCACCCACGACCGCGGCACGACCCCCCGGGCGGTGTACGGCGCGGCGTACGTGACCTCATGACCGGCGTCGACGAGCGCGCGGATCTGCCGGTGCAGGATCCGGGCGTCCTCGGGGTGATGCACCACCGTCATGACGAGCACGTGCACGCGCGGAACCCTTCCTACAACCGCTCGACGCGTTCGCTCGTGGCCAGGACGCCGCGAGTGTCCAGCACGAGAGGGGCTCGCTCCTCCACCACGTCGAGGTCGAAGGCCGAATGCTGCTGGAGCAAGACCACCACGTCGGCGGCGGCCACGGCGGTGGTCAGATCGTCCTCCCGCGGGATCCGCCTGCCCTTGACCGTCCACTCCTTGACGTACGGGTCGCTGTACGCCAGCTCGGCGCCCAGCTCCAGGAGCGCCTCGGCCACGGGGATCGCGGGCGTCTCCCGCTCGTCGGCGATGTCCGGCTTGTACGTCACGCCGAGCAGCAGCACACGCGAGCCGTTCACCGCCTTGCGGGCCCGGTTGAGCAGCCGCTGCACGCGGGCCACCACGTACGACGGCATCCGCTCGTTGATCTCCTGGGCCAGTTCGACGAACCGGAAGGGATAGCCGAGCTTGCGCACCGTGTACGACAGGTACGACGGGTCGACGGGGATGCAGTGCCCGCCGACGCCGGGGCCGGGCAGGAACTTCTGGAAGCCGAACGGCTTGGTGGAGGCCGCCTCGATGGCCTCCCACAGGTCCACGCCCAGCTCGTCGCAGAAGATCGCCATCTCGTTGACGAGGGCGATGTTGACGTGCCGGTAGGTGTTCTCGAGCAGCTTGGCCATCTCCGCCTCGCGGGTGCCGCTGACCGGCACGACCCGCTCGACGAACCGGGAGTAGAAGGCGGCGGCGCGCTCCCGGCAGGCGGGGGTGTAACCGCCGACCACCTTCGGAGTGTTGCGCAGGCCGAACTTCGAGTTGCCCGGGTCGATCCGCTCCGGCGAGAACGCCAGGTGGAAGTCCTTGCCCGCGACGAGCCCGGACTGCTCCAGGATCGGCCGCACCAGCTCGTCGGTGGTGCCGGGCCACGTGGTGGACTCCAGCACGACGAGCGTGCCCGGCCGGAGGTGCTCGGCGACGGAGCGGACGGCGCCCTCGACGGCCGACAGGTCCGGGCGGTGGTCCTCGTCCAGCGGCGTCGGCACGCAGATGACGATCGTGTCCGACTGCGCCAGCACGGAGGCGTCCAGCGTGGCCGTGAAGCCGGCCGCGAGCATCGCGTCGAGGTCCGCGTCGGTCAGATCGTCGATGTAGGAGCGGCCGGCGTTGAGCGCGTCGACCTTGCGGGGATCGACGTCGAGACCAGCCACCCGCAGGCCCGCCGCCGTGGCCTCCTTGGCCAGCGGCATGCCCACGTATCCCAGCCCGATGATCGTGAGATCGAAGGCTGTCACGATGTGGCCTTGGAGCGAACCTGGGGGCGGATACAACACTTCATGGTGGCAAAGGTTATCTCAACTCGGCACCAAGCATGCCTAGTGCAGCACATCCGACTTTCTGCTGTTTATCTACCCTCGGTAAGGGCTCGGTAGATACGCGTGTACGTGCGGGCCAGGCTGCTCCAGGTCCGGTGCGCGGCGACCTCGGCCTTGCCGGCCTCGCCCATGGCGCGGCGGCGTGCCGGATCGCCACGTAGCTCGGCCAGCGCCTTCGCCAGCTCCTCCGGGTTGCCGGGCGGCACCAGCAGGCCCGCGCCCTCGCGGCCGACGAGCTCGGCGAGCGCGGGCAGGTCGCTCAGCACGACCGGCTTGCCGAGCGCCATCGCCTCGACCGGCTTGAGCGGCGTGACGAGGCGGCACACGCGCAGGTCCTCACGCGGGCACACGAAGATGTCGATCGCCGCCTGGGCCTGCAGCGCTTCGTCCGGGCCGACCCGGCCGGGCAGGATCGCGTCCTTCAGGCGGAGCCGTTCGACCTGTTCGAGCAGCGCGGGCCGCTCGGCGCCGTCGCCGACGAGCAGGACCCGCACCGGGGTTCCCGCGTCGCGCAGCAGCGCGGCGGCGTTCAGCAGCGTGGCGAAGCCCTCGTAGGCGACGATGCTCGACACCGAGCCGACGACGATCTCGTCCCGGCCGATCCCGAACCGGTTCCGGAACGCCTCGCCGTCGTAGTCGGCCGTCAGCAGGGCGTCGTCCACGGCGTTGGGCGCGAGGAAGATGCGCTCCCTGGGCACGCCGCGTTCCACGATCTCGGCGGCCATCGTCTCGGCGAGCGTGACGACCGCGTCGGCCTCACGCATGATCTGCGCCTCGCGCTCGCGCTGCAGCCGGTGCCGTTCGCTGCCGACCCTCGCCGGGTCCCGGGAGACCCAGGTCTCCTCCAGGAAGCCGCGCACCTCGTACACGAACGGCGTGTCCGTCCGCTCGCGCACGGCGAGCGCGACCGAGCCGTTGCGGTGGTCGGTCGCCGCGTGCAGCACCTGCGGGCGCAGGGTGCGTACCAGCTCCGCCACCTCCGCGGCGCCGCGGATCATCCGCCCGCGGCTCTCGAACGGCACCTCGTCCTTGGGCAGCAGCCGATGGTAGGGGATGCCGTCGATCTCCTCGTACGGCTCCACGTCGGTGTGCCCCTGCAGCATGGGCCAGCCCCAGCTCGTCACGACGTGGGGGTCGAGCCCGGCCGCCTTCTGCGCGGTGACGATGCGGTGGGTGCGCACGGTGTAGCCCGCCTGCGTGTACGGCAGGGCGTTGGTGACCATGTGCAGCACCCGGCCCGGCGCCCGCTCGCCCACGGTGATCTTCGGCTGGGGCGGGATCGGGTTCGGCCCGAGCGCGGCCTTCTCGCCCTCGTAGTACGCCATCCTGCGGCGGACGAACGGCCACCGGGTGTGCGGCTGGAGCACCTGGACCGCCTCGGTCAACCGGCCCGCGTCGAAGTGCGCCTTGGCATCCCGCAGCGGGCCCTTCGCCGCCCGCTGCATGATCTTGCGGGTCCTGACCTTCACGAACCGGGCCGCGGGCCAGGCGACGCGGCCGACGACCGGGCGCATCCCGGGAGGCAACGCGTCGGCGGCGGCCTGGGCGACCCGCATCGGGTCGGACCTGACCTTGCTCACGACGATCCGGGAGACGAGGACCGGATTCCTCGCGAACCCCCGGAGGAAGCCGCCGAGGCCGGCCTTCGCTTGACGGGAGCGGACGGACGCGGCGGACACGGCCTTTGCGGGCTTGTTGGCCTCGGATTCCACGGCGCGACCGTACCATAGGCAACGTTTGGCCCAGGGAGTGCGAAAAGTGCTGCCTGTCGCGAGCACGGAGGATGAAAGGCGAGGTAGATGAGAGACAACCCCCTCGTCCTGCACGTACTGGGCGCCCGGCCCAACTTCGTCAAGGCGGCCCCGGTCGTCAGGGCGCTGGACGAGCTCGGAATCCGGCAGGGCATCATCCACACGGGCCAGCACTACGACGCCCTGATGTCGGATGTGTTCTTCGCCGACCTCGGCCTGCCCGAGCCGATCGCCAACCTCGGCGTCGGCAGCGGCACCCACGCCCGGCAGACGGCCGCCCTGCTGACCGGGCTGGAGGACGTCGTGCTCGAACACCGCCCGGCGCTGGTGGTGGTGTACGGCGACGTGAACTCGACGCTCGCGGCGATCCTCGTCTGCGCCAAGCTGCACGTGCCGACCGCGCACGTCGAGGCGGGCCTGCGTTCCTTCGACCGGGAGATGCCCGAGGAGGTCAACCGGGTCGTCACCGACGCGCTGTCCGACCTGCTGTTCGCCACCTCGCCGGAGGCGCTGTCCCACCTGGCGAACGAGGGCGTGGACCCGGCGAAGGTGCACCTCGTCGGCAACCCCATGATCGACAGCCTGTTCGCGGCGCTGCCGAAGCTCGACCCGGCGCCGGTACGGGAGCGCCTGGGCATCGACGGCACGTACGCGGTCGCCACGCTGCACCGCCCGGCCAACGTCGACGACCCGGAGGCGGCGCGCGAGCTGGTCGACGCCGTGCTCGGGGTGGCCGAGCAGGTGCCGGTCGTCGTCCCGCTGCACCCCCGCGGCCGGCAGCGGCTGGCGGAGGCCGGCCTGGTGAACCGGCCCGGCCTGCAGATCATCGACCCGCTCGGCTACGTGGACTTCCTGTCGCTGGTCCGGGGCGCCGCCCTCGTGGTGACCGACTCCGGCGGCGTACAGGAGGAGACGACGATGCTGGGCGTGCCCTGCCTGACCGTCCGGCCCAACACCGAGCGGCCGATCACCGTGACCCACGGCACCAACCGGCTCGTCACCCCCGCCTCGCTGCCCGCCGCGGCGTCCAAGGCGCTCGCGGACGGCGCGGCCACGCCGAGCGGCGAGCTGCCGCCGCTGTGGGACGGCGCGGCCGGGCCGCGGATCGCGCGCGTCATCGAGGCCTGGCTGCGCGGCGACAGTCTCTCTCCCGCCGCCAAGGGCCGCGTGCAGTAGCCGAGTCCCCCATATCGACGCAAAGGTCCCTGCTCCCCCTTTACGATGGCTTGTCCGAAGGGGGAGAGGTATGGCTGAGACCGACGAGACTCCTGAGACCGAAGAAGGTCCGCGTTTCCAGCGGCTCGGGCCGGTGAACTGGCTGCCCGAGGAGCGCAAGCACATCGAGCAGTACGAGCAGCGGATCCGCGATCTGGAGAACCGGCTCGCCTACCAGGAGGCCCGCGCCGAGTACGCCCTGTGGCGGCTGCAGGCCACCCAGACCCAAAAGCCCTACCGGGTCGCGCAGGTGCTGACGAACGCGTCGAAGCCGAAGAAGATGATCCGGCTGCCGCGCGACCTCAGCAAGGCGATGCGAGAGGGCAAGAAGGCGCCGAAGGCGCCGCCTTCCGCCCTCGACGTCGCCGCCGCCGCGCAGGCGCGGGGTCCCGAGGTCAAGATCCCGAACCTCCAGTGGCCGGACGGCCCGATCGTGCGGCCGGACCTGCGCGTCGCGGTGATCCTCGACGACTTCTCCCGCATGGCGTTCAAGTACGAGTGGGACCAGATCGAGTTCGGCCTGCACGACTGGCCCGAGATCTTCGCGGAGAAGCGTCCCGAGCTGCTGTTTTGCGAGTCGGCCTGGCACGGCAACCAGGGCCGCTGGCGCTACCAGATGACCGGGACCAACGCGCCCAAGCAGGAGCTGCGGGACCTGGTCGCCTGGTGCCGTGAGGAGGGCATCCCCACGGTCTTCTGGAACAAGGAGGACCCGCCCAACTTCGACTTCTTCATCGAGACGGCCAAGCTGTTCGACTACGTGTACACGTGCGACGGCGACATGATCCCGAAGTATCGGGAGATGCTGGGTCATGACCGTGTCGGTGTGCTGCAGTTCGCCGCCCAGCCCCGGATCCACAACCCGATCCAGACCAAGCAGGGCCGGCCGTACGACATCGTGTTCGCGGGCATGTACTTCCGCGACAAGCACCCCGAGCGGCGCGAGCAGATGGAGACGATCCTGGCGCCGGTACGCCCGCTCGGCCTGCACATCTTCGCCAGGAACGCCACGGTGGCCGACAAGTACGCCTGGCCTGAGGAGTACCGCCCCCACATCGTGGGCGAGCTGCCGTACGAGCAGATGCTGGCCGCGTACAAGATGTACAAGGTCTTCCTGAACGTGAACTCCGTGATCGACTCGCCGACCATGTGCGCGCGCCGGGTCTTCGAGCTGTCGGCCTGCGCGACCACGGTGCTGTCGGGGTGGTCGCGGGCGATCGAGGAGACCTTCGGCTCGCTCATCCCGGTCGCGCACTCCCAGGAGGAGGCCTACAACCGGGCGCTCTACCTGATCAACAGCCCGGAGCTGCGGGCGCGCCAGGGCCACCTGGCGATGCGCGAGGTGTTCGACAAGCACCTGTTCTCTCACCGGGTCGACCAGATCCTCACCGACCTCGGCATGCCGGTCCCCTCCCGGTCGCGGTCGATCTCCGTCGTGCTGCCGACCAACCGCGCGGGCCAGCTCGAGCACGCGATCAGCCAGGTGGCCCGGCAGCGGCACCGCAACCTGGAGCTCGTGCTGGTCATGCACGGCCTGTCGGAGGACCCGGCGGTCGTGCGGGACAAGGCGCTCGCGGCCGGCATCCCGTCCGTGAAGGTGCTGACCGCCGACCCGTCCTGGACGCTCGGCGAGGTGCTCAACCACGGCATCGCCCACGCCGAGGGCGAGCTGATCTCCAAGATGGACGACGACAACATCTACGGCGAGCACTACCTGTCCGACCTGGTCCGCGCGTTCGACTACGCCGACGCCGAGATGGTCGGCAAGGGCGCCCACTACACGTACTTCCCCGACCAGGACATCACGATCTTCCGCCTCCCCGGGCTGGAGCACCGGTACGCCCACCTCATCCAGGGGGCGACGATCCTGGCCAAGGCCGACCTGCTGCGGGCCTTCCCGTTCGAGGCGGTCAACGCGGGCGAGGACACCCGGCTCGTACGGCGCTGCAAGGCGGAGGGCGTGCGGATCTACTCGGCCGACCGGTACAACTTCATCTACATCCGCGGCTCGGACGCCACCGCCCACACCTGGCAGGCGGCGGACTACAAGCTGACCCGCAACGCGCAGTTCTGCTTCGCCGGCAACCCCGAACGGCACGTGCTCATCTGAAATACCTCCCGTCCGGAATGTCCGTGACGGCATGACGGTTGGCGTGTTCCGGGACCTTCGCCACGGGCGGGGTCCCGTACTCGTGCACGCCGGACAGGGGGAGCCTCTCACGTGAGCACCACGACGACATCGAAGGGCATCGGGCTACGGTCGGAGCGCGGCCCCATACTCGCCGCGATCATGCTCTGTACCGCCCTGGTGGCGCTGGACAGCACGATCATCGCCACCGCGGTGCCATCCGTCGTCGGTGAGCTCGGCGGGTTCTCCCAGTTCCCGTGGCTGTTTTCGGTCTACCTGCTCACACAGGCGGTGACCGTCCCCATCTACGGCAAGCTCGCCGACGTGTTCGGGCGCAAGCCGGTGATGTTCTTCGGCATCGCCGCGTTCCTGCTCGGCTCGGTGCTGTGCGGCGCGGCCTGGAGCATGCCCGCGCTGATCGCCTTCCGCGCGCTCCAGGGCATCGGGGCGGGAGCCGTACAGCCCATCAGCATCACGATGGTCGGCGACCTCTACTCGGTCGAGGAGCGGGCGCGCGTGCAGGGCTACGTCGCCAGCGTCTGGGGCATCTCGGCCGTCGTCGGCCCGACGATCGGCGGCCTGTTCTCCGAGTACATCTCCTGGCGGTGGATCTTCTTCGTCAACCTGCCGCTCGGCGCGGTGGCCGCCTGGATGCTCGCCCGGCGGTTCAAGGAACAGGTGAAGGGGGGCTCCCACCGGATCGACTACCCCGGCGCCGTGCTGCTCACCCTCGGCTCCTCGCTGCTCATCCTCGGCCTGCTGGAGGGCGGGGTCGCCTGGGCCTGGAACTCCGCGCCCAGCCTGCTGATCTTCCTGGCCGGCCTGCTCCTGATCGCCGTCTTCGTGCTCGTGGAGCGCCGCGCGACCGAGCCGGTGCTGCCCCTGTGGGTGTTCCGCCGCCGCGTCCTGACCGGCGGCAACCTGGTCTCCTTCGGTATCGGCGCCCTCACCATCGGCCTCACCTCGTACGTCCCCACGTACGCGCAGGGCGTGCTGGGCACCGGCGCGCTCGTAGCGGGTTTCGCCCTGGCCGCGCTCACCATCGGCTGGCCTCTGGCGTCGACGTTCTCCGGCCGTTTCTACATGCGCATCGGGTTCCGCGACACCGCGCTCATCGGCATCGTCGTGGTGGTCGCCGGCACCACGCTGTGCGTGCTGCTCGGCCGGAACGCGATGATCTGGCAGGTCGCCGCCACCTGCTTCGTCGTCGGCGTCGGGCTCGGGCTGTCGGCCAGCCCCACGATGGTCGCCGTCCAGTCGGTGGTCGGCTGGGAGCGCCGTGGCGTGGTCACCGCGACGAACATGTTCTCCCGCTCGATCGGCAGCACGGCCGGGGCCGCGGTGCTCGGCGCCATCTCCAACTCGACGCTGTCGGACCGCTTCTCCCACCCGCCCGCCTCCGTGGCGGGACGGCTGCCGGACAGCCTCGACGCCACGAACCTGGTGCTGAACGCCCAGGGCGCGGCGGCCGACACCGCCACCGCGGCCTTCGTCCGGGGCGCGCTGTTCGACGCCGTCCACCACATCTTCATCGCGCTCGTCGTCGTGGCCGTGCTCAGCGTCGCCGCGCTGCTGCTCATGCCGCGCCGTACGACCGAGCTGACGTTCGACTGACGCCCGCCCGACCGGTGTCCGCGCCGTGCGCTCCCGTGCCCCGGAGCCGCGCCGCCACGTCCCACGCGCGACGGCGGCGCTCGACGCCCCGGCCGTGAGCAGCACGGCGACGGCCACCAGGGTGAAAACCGGGCCGGTGCTCAGGTAGAGGCTGCCGAGCCCGGCGACGGCGCTGACACCGGCCAGCACGGGCCCGGTCGAGTTCAACGCCGACAACGCCGACGCGCGCTGCGGGCCCACGATGGCCGCCACCCGCGCCACCAGCGGGCTGTAGCCGGCCGCGTGCCCCGCGCCCGCCAGGAACAACATCGGGATCATGAGCGCCGGGGGCCATCCGTCACCGGAGAGCACCGCCACGACCAGGGCGCCCGCGGCGAAGACGGCCGGTCCGGCGACCGGAAGGATCGATTGCGCCCGCTCCGGCAGCCGGGCCCAGGTCAGGCTCAGCGTCGCGAATCCGATCGCGTACGGCACGAAGGCGAGCCCGGCGGCGAGCGGGCCGAAGCCGAGCTCGTCCTGGAGATGCAGGGTCAGCACGAACAGGAACGCGCTGTAGCAGCCCATCACCACGACACAGGTGACGAGGGCGGCCCGCACTCCCGGAGGCCGCAACACGGACAGATCGAGCAGCGGCAGGCCGCCGCGGCGGACGACCCGGCCCTCGAACCTCACGAAGACCACCAGCAGGACCAAGCCGGCGAGCAGCGCGGCCCAGGCCCACCCCGGCCAGCCGTACTGCCTGCCGAAGATCAGCGGGACGATCAGGGCGGACATCGCCGCGGTGAGCAGCGCGACCCCGCCCAGATCGAGCCTGCGGGCCACCGGCGTGCTCTCCGGGAGCGCGCGCAGTCCGACGACCACCAGCACGGCCCCCACCGGGACGTTGACCAGGAAGACCGGCCGCCAGGTCAGCCCGAACAGGTCGGCCCCGGCTACCAGGCCGCCGATCACCTGACCGAGGGCGACGCCCAGGGCGAGCACCATCGAGTAGACGCCGATGGCCCTCTTCCGGGCGGTGCCCTCGAAGCGGAGCTGGATCAGCGAGAAGATCTGCGGCACCATCAGCGCGGCCGCCACCGCCTGGGCGACCCGGGCCGCCACCAATACCGGTGCCGCCGGTGCGAGCCCGCACAGCAGCGACGCCAGCGTGAAGGCCGCCAGACCTCCGAGGAAGGCCCGCCGATGGCCGATCAGGTCTCCCGTACGGGCGCCGGTCACGTTGAGCAGCCCGAGCGTGAGCAGGTACGCCGACGGGACCAATTGCAAGACGACGTCGCCGACCCGCAGATCGTGCTGTATCGACGGCAGCGCGACCGTGACGATCGAGCCGTCCATCGACGCCATCATCTGCCCGGCCAGGAGCACGGTGAGCACCACCCACGGCCGGGGCCTCGTCACACTCGACATGGCCCACAGGCTCCGCGATCGCGGATCCCCTGGTCTTGAATATTTTTGTCCGTACAGTGGATCGGTGCGGACATCGAGGACCGTCATCGAGACACCGGACTTCTCCGTCCGCGTGGTGTCCTGCACCGCCCGGCATGACAGGTGGTCGGCGCCCGAGGAGGGCGGGTCGTACGGCGTCGTCCTCGTGCGCCGCGGGATGTTCCGGGTGCGCGGCGACGGTCATCGCATGATCGCCGATCCCACGATGGGCTACGTGCAGTGGCCGGGCGGCGAGTACGCGTTCGCGCACCCGGCCGGCGGGGATGTCTGCACGTTCGTCCAGGTGCGGCCCTCGCTGTGGCACGCAGTGGTGGGTGACGAGCCGCCGCATCCGCCGCTGGCGATCGACGGCCGGGCCGAGCTCGCACACCGGCTTCTCCTGCGCACCGCGCACGACTCGGCCGACCCCGCGGAACGGCTGGTGCACACGCTCGTCGCGACGGTCCGCCCGCGAGCCGGCCGGCGGCGCCCGGACCGCGGCGACCTGGCGGACCGGGCGCGGGAGGCCATCGTGGCGGACGACCCCGACTCGGCCGATCTCGTCCGGCTGGCCCGGGCGCTCGGGGTCTCGCCCTCCCATCTGAGCCGGACTTTCCGGCGGCAGGTCGGCATGACGGTCAGCCGCTACCGCAACCGGGTCCGGGTCAGCCGGGCCCTCGCCCGCCTCGAAGAGGGAGAGCGGGACCTGGCGGGCCTGGCCGCGGCTCTCGGCTTCGCCGACCAGGCCCACCTCACCCGCACGATGCGCGCCGAGCTCGGCCGTCCTCCCGGTTACCTCAGGCGGCTGCTGTCCGAATAGGACAACCTGGCTCACACATCCTCGTGACTCTTGGGGCTCGGCCCCGATGGTGTCCTATGCGGCCCGACCGGCAGGGAGCGGACCGGGGCGGGTCGGCGGGGTGCCCCCGCAGCGTGTCTTGAAGCCGGATTTCCGCAGCTCACCCGCCGGACGCCGGGAGCAGGCTAATGTCATCTAAGTTCACTTCGTCGAAGTGGAGTTAGATGAGATGGCGGCGCCAACCAAACCAGCGGAGATCTTCGATCGTGACGCGGAGTGGGCGGAACTAGAGCGTTTCGTCACGAACCCCGATCCCGGCCCCAACCTCGCCGTCGTGTACGGCCATCGCCGTCAGGGCAAGAGCTTCCTCCTGGATCATCTGGCCAGGCGGCACGGCGGGCTCTATCACGTGGCCGCGGAGGACGACCCGCGTACGGCGTTGGACAGCTTCGCCGCATCCCTGGCCGAGTGGCTCGGCCTGGCCGTACCGCTGAGATTCGAGGACTGGAAGTCCGGAATCGAGGCCGCCGTCGAGCAGATGACCCGGCGCTCCGCGGAGACCGGCAAACCTGCTCTCATGGTGCTGGACGAGTACTCGTACCTGCTCGCCGGCACACCCGCCCTGTCGTCCTACATCCAGAACGCCTTCGATCGGTACAAGCGCGACCGGCGGGGCATGGTCCGGATCGTGCTGTGCGGGTCCGCCTTCTCCCTGATGGCGAACCTGCTCTCCGGTGACAAGCCGCTGTACGGAAGAGCGGCGCTCAGCAAGCTCATCCGGCCCTTCGATCACCGTGTCGCCGCGCGGTTCTGGAACGCCACACATCGCCCCACAGCCCTGCGGCTGCACGCCATCGTGGGCGGAGTGCCCGGTTATCGGATGCTGTCCGAAGCCGTGTATCCCACCTCGGGGTTCCACGCTCCCGGCGACCTGGACGAATGGGTGGTCGCGACCGTGCTGAACCCCGCGTCCATGCTGTTTCAGGAGCATGACCGGCTGCTGCGAGAGGACCCGCGGATCAGCCACCGGGCCCTTTACCAGGGGGTGCTGCGGCAGATCGCCCAGGGCGTGACCAAGCCTGGCAAGATCGCCGCCGCGTTGGGGCGCGACGCGCGGAGCATGAAGCATCCGCTCGACGCCCTGGTGGACACGGGCCTGGTGCGACGGGTGGAGGACCTGGTGTTCTCCGGTAAGACCAGCTACCACATCGCCGAGCCGATCCTCCGGTTCGCCCACGCCGTGATCCTGCCCCGTCTCAGTCAACTCGAGCGCGGCAGATCCCGCATGGTCTGGGAGCGTTCGGCCGACGTCTTCCGCAGCAACATCCTCGGCCCGCATTTCGAGGACCTCGTCCGTGACTGGCTCGCCGACCAGGGGTGGGCCCGGCTCGGCTTCTCCGAGCCGGGCGAGGTCGGCCAGACGACGATCAGCTCCGGAGCGGACGGACAACGCGGCCATCAGGTCGACGTGGTGATGCTGGACCCGGACAGCTCTCCGCGCGGAGACAGGGTCGCCATCCGGATCCTGGGTGAGGCCAAATGCACCGCGGAGCCGCGCAGCGGGCACGATCTGCGACGGCTGGAGAAGATCCGGGAGCGCATGCGCTCCATCAGCAAGATCGACGTCTCTGCCACGCATTACGCCGTCTTCAGCGAATCCGGCTTCGCGGCCGACCTGCTCGCGGAGGCGAGCCGCAGGGACGACGTCCACCTGGTGGATCTCGACGACCTCTACGACGAATGATCACACCGGACGTCCCGCCCCCCCCCGCGGCCCGCGGGCCGGCGCCCGCCCCCCGGGGCGGGGGGGGG
>JADGHC010000721.1 GCA_019689655.1 Microbispora sp. | reverse complement strand
CGGGCACTGGTTCGTCGGCCACGGAATGATCCACGGCATCCGGCTGCGCGACGGGCGGGCCGAGTGGTACCGCAACCGCTGGGTCCGCACCAAGCGCTTCGCCGGCGCGCCGTTCGTGACCGAGCGCGGCGTGGACCTCGAGGCCGTCTCCGCCAACACCCATGTGATCCGGCACGCCGACAAGATCTTCGCGCTCGTGGAGAACGGCCTGCCGTACGAGATCACGCCGGAGCTCGACACGGTCGGTCCCTGCGACTTCGGCGGGCGGCTGACCACGGCGATGACCGCCCACCCGAAGGAGGACCCGATCACCGGGGAGCTGCACTTCTTCGGGTACGGCTGGGCCGCGCCCTACCTCACCTACCACCGCCTGTCGGCCGCCGGCGAGCTGGTGGAAAGCTGCCCGATCGACGTGCCCGGGCCCACCATGGCCCACGACTTCGCGATCACCGAGCACCACGTGGTGTGGCTCGACCTGCCCGTCGTCTTCGACTTCGACCTGGTGGGCCGGGGCATGCCGTACCGGTGGGACGACGCGTACGGCGCGCGCCTCGGCGTGATGAGCCGCGAGACGGGCGCCGTGCGGTGGTTCGAGATCGACCCCTGCTACGTCTTCCACGTGGGCAACGCGAGCGAGGACGCGCACGGGCGCGTCGTCATCGACGCCGTGCGCTACTCACCGGGGGCGTTTTGCGCCTTCTGGCCGACCATCGGCGGCGTGGCCAACCCGGCCGCCCACACCGGGGGCGCGGCCCTGCACCGCTGGACGCTCGATCCGGCCACCGGCGCCGTGAAGGAAGAGCCGCTCGATGACCTGGACGTCGAGTTTCCCACGATCAACGACACGCGCACCGGCCTGACCAGCCGTTACATCTACGCGGTCAGCAAGAGCGCGATCGTGAAGTACGACACCGTGAACGGCACGAGCCGGGCCCACGACACGGGCGAGAGCTCGCCGGGCGAGGCCGTGTTCGTCCCCGGCTCGGGCGCGAAGGCCGAGGACGAGGGCTGGCTGCTGTCGATCGCCGGCACCGAGCACGGGGCCGAGCTGCTGGTGCTCGACGCCTCCGACCTGACGCGGGTGGCGTCCGTACGGCTGCCGCGCCGGGTGCCCGCCGGCTTCCACGGCTCGTGGATCCCCGACGAGACGCCCGGCGCGTGAGCCGGCCGGTCAGACCCGGGTGACCCGGACGGCGTCGGCGATGACGTAGCCGGTGCCCGAGGTCCAGCGGCTGACGCCGACGGCGGCGTACGTGCCGGCCTTGAGGGAGAACGTGCCCAGGCTGCGCCACGTGCCGCCGCCGGCGCGTTGGTCGACGTAAACGGTCTGGTTGCCGCCCGACGTCGCCACGATGTACGGCGCCGAGGAGTTGTAGCCGGGATCGGACGGATACCACACCTCGACCCGGTAGGTGCCCGCGCTGGGGATGGCGAAGGTGTACCAGGCCGGGTCGCTGGCGGCCACGGGGTTCGCGAAGCGGTAGTCGGCGCCGTACCGCTGGCTCGACCAGGTCGAGGTGCCCCAGTTGGCGCTCGCCGTGAACTGGCCGCCGGAGTTGTCCACCGTGGCCGACCACGAGGGAGTGCCGCCGCCGGTCACGTAGTTCATGTACGTCGTCCAGTTCCAGTAGGGGCCGGGGTCGGTGTGGGTGGCGCCCGGCACCTCGTTGTGGCCGATGATGTGCGCCCGGTCCTTCGGGATGCCGTACTTGTCGCAGATCGCGCGGGTCAGCGCGGCCGAGGCGCGATACATGGCGTCGGTGAACCACGAGGCGTCGCTGACGTAGCCCTCGTGCTCGATCCCGATGGAGCGGGTGTTGTAGGACCAGTTGCCCGCGTGCCAGGCGATGTCCTTCTCCCGCACCATCTGCGTGATGTCGCCGTTCGACGACTTGACCACGTAGTGCGCCGAGACCTGGGCGGCGGAGTTCTGGAACCAGGAGATCGTGCCGGCGTACGAGCCTTCGGTCACGTGGATGACCACCCGATCGATGGCGTAGCTCGACGGGCGGCTCGAAGCGGTGTAGTTGGCGGAGCTGGCCGGCACCCACGCGGCGGGGCCGTAGTCGGTGCTCAGCGTCTCCACCGGTGCGTTCAGGTCGCGGACGTGCGCGTAGGCGCCGCGGTCCGCGGTGACCTCCCGCGGCGCGACCGTGACGCCGCGCGCCTTGATCCCGAGGCCGAGCAGCTCGTAGACGGAGTCGGCGTAGAGCCGGGCGACCTCGGGGGAGGTGGCGTTGGAGTATTTGGCCACGGCCTGATACCAGCGGCCGGCGTCCTTCCTGGCCGCCTCGTCGAGGCCGAGCTGGTCGGCCTGGGCGCGCAGCAGGGCCGCACCGCCCATGATGTTGGCCTCGGTGTCGGAGCGCAGCTTCTCGACCGGCAGCCCGGTCAGCTCCGCGGCCTTCTCCAGGGTGTGCACCGTGGGGTTGCTGACCAGGTGCATGACGCCGTAGCCGCCGCTCGCGCTCGGCTTGCCGCCGTGGTCGTCCAGGTGGGTCTCCGCGTACGCCACGGCGGCCAGCAGGTCGCGCGGCACGTCGTACGCGGCGGCGGCGTGGTCGAACGCCGCGGGGAGCGGGGTGGGCCCGGCCGCCCGGGCGGGCGCTCCGGTGAGGACGAGGAACAGTGCGGTGAGGGCGGCTAATCGAGGG
>JADGHC010000720.1 GCA_019689655.1 Microbispora sp. | reverse complement strand
GGGGGCGCGGTGTTTTTTTCATACCCCCCTGGGGGGGGGCCGCCGGCGGGGGGGGCCCCCCCCACGGCCAGCGCGATCTCCTCCCGCCGCGCCGGGTCGAGCACGCGCTCGACCGGCCCGACCACGGAGACGGCCCCGGCCACCGAGCCGTCCCGGGAGAAGACGGGCGCGGCGACACCCGCGTCTCCCAGCGCCGCCTCCTGGTCCTCGACCGCGTACCCGCGGCGCCGCACCTCGGCGAGCGCCCGTTCCAGGTCGTCGCGGGAGGTCCTGGTGAACCCGGTCAGCGGGACGAGGTCATCCGACAGCAACTCCTCCACGCGGGGATCATGGGCGGCGATGGCGTGGCCGAGCGCGCAGGCGTGCCAGGGGATCGCGGCGCCCACCTCCAGGATCCGCACGACGTCGTCGGGCCGGAACACGTGGTGGAGCACGATGACCCGGCTCCCCGACAGAGTGCCGACCCACACGGCCTCGTTGACGCGCTGGGCCAGGGAGTCGGCCCACAGCAGGCTCCTGGCCCGCAGCTCCGATCCCTCCAGATAGGCGTTGCCGAGTTGCAGCACGGCGGGTCCGAGCGCGTACTTTCCGGTGTCGGGGTCCTGCACGACGAACTCGCAGGCGGCGAGCGTACGCAGCAGCCCGTGCACGGTCGGCTTGGCCAGGCCCACCCGCTCCGCGATCTCGGTGACCCCGAGCCGGGGGGTGCCTGACCCGAGGACTTTCAGGATGAGCGCCGCGCGCTCCACGGACTGAATCACTTTTTCGATTATGCCGAACGATCTTCAGGAATAACGAATGGTTGGCATCGTACTCATTTCTCACAGCAGTGGCCTGGCGGCCGAGGTGGTCGCGCTGGCCAGGCAGATCGGCGGCGCGCAGGTGCCGCTCGCGGCGGCGGGAGGCACCGAGGACGGCGGCCTCGGCACCAGCCCCGACCGGGTGACCGCCGCCATCGAGGAGGTGGACCGGGGGGACGGCGTGGTGCTGATCCCCGACCTGGGCAGCTCGGTGCTCACGGCCCGGCTGCTGCAGGCTCCGGGTCACGTCGTGATCGCCGATGTGCCGTTCGTGGAGGGCGCCATCTCCGCGGTCGTCGCGGCGGGCGGCGGGGCCTCGCTTGACGGTGTGCTGGCCGCGGCCGAGGAGGCGTGGCATGTCCGCAAGCTCTGACGCCACCGCGACCCCCCGGGCAATCTCTACGCCCACAGCCGTGCCTGAGCGTGACGCTGCGCGCCACCGGCGACGACGCGGCCGAGGCGCTGACGGCCCTCGCGGCGGTTCTCGGCGGCTGACGGCCGCCGCGCCCGCCCCCGGCGCGGCAGGCTTCCGAGCATGAGCAGGCGCACCGAGGACGGCAAGAAGCGGAGAGCACGCAGGAGACGCGGCCGGCTGCGGCGCCCTCCGGAAAGTCGCGGGCCTTCCCGGCGCCGAAGATCACCCCTTCGGCCGGCGTGCCGCCGCGGACCAGCACGCACCCGGCGCCGGACGCGACGACCCGGGCGCGTGCGCTGCGGCTTCCACCCCGGATCACACCGAGCCGAGACTTGGGCAGATTGCGGTGACCTTCACACCGCGGGGGCTCTCACTTCCACTGGAAGTAGACGAACAGGCGGCCGTGATTCTTGGCGTCCTTGTCGATCCGGTGGTAGAGCGCCTTGATCTCCTTCTGCTCCAGAAAGCGCAGCACCCTCTTCTTGAGCTGACCGGACCCCTTGCCCGGGATGATCTCCACCTGAGTCGCCTTCTTGCGTACGGCCTCCTGAATGATGCCGTGCAGCGCCTTATCGATCTCGCTGCCCTTGTTGTAGATGTCGTGGAGGTCCAGCTTCAGCTTCACGCGGGCGAGTCTAAGCCGCGCGCCACCGGGACGCGGGGCGAGGCGGGTGACCGCACCCCGCGCCGGCAAGCGGCCGCGCGTCAGCCGTTGATGTAGCCGACCAGGGCTTCCCGCTCGCTCTCCAGTTCCTGGATGGAGCTCTTGACGACGTCGCCGATGCTGACGATGCCGACCAGTTTGCCGTCGCGGACCACGGGCACGTGCCTGATCCGGTGGTTGGTCATGGTACGGCGCAGGTCGTCGACTCTGGCGTCCGGGCCGCAGGTGCGCACTTCCGCCGTCATGATCGACGAGACGGGCATGGTGAGCAGCGCGGCGCCGTGCTCGTTGAGCCGCCGTACGACGTCGCGCTCCGACACGATGCCCGCGATGGACTCGCCGTCCTCGGAGACCACGACCGCGCCGATGTTGAGCTCGGCCAGCCGGGCGAGCAGCTCGGACACCGTGGCGTTCGGAGGAACGGTCGCCACGCCCGTTCCCTTACTCTGCAAGATCGTCCCGATGAGCATCGACACCGCCTCTCAGGGGCACCGGGGGACATGTCCCCGTTTCCGCTCCCGCCGGACCGGCCGGAACGGCGAATCCTGTTTTCCCAGGCAACAGCGGTCGTCGTACCTCGTCAAGAGCCCCCACCCCTACGATGGCGAAATATCACCACAACCCTGGGGGCATATCGATGGCCGAGAAGTTCAACACCGGGAGCCATGATCTTCCGATCTCAGCCGAACTCGCGGAGTTCATGCGCGGCGGCTGGGCGGACACGCACGCGGACCCGTCCCCGCTGCCGGTCGCCCCGTACGCGGCCAAGCGGCGGGCCCGGCTCGCG
>JADGHC010000719.1 GCA_019689655.1 Microbispora sp. | reverse complement strand
CCGCCCCGCCGGTCCCCTCGCCCACGTCACCCACACCGACGCTGACCTCTTCATCAGCGACGTCACCCGCGCCGCGATCGAGGCCGGCATCCCCGAATCCACCCGCCGCGCCTACGCCCGGGACTGGTCGGCGTTCACCGCCTGGTGCGCCGAGCACGGCCGCGTGGCGCTCCCGGCCACGGCCCAGACCGTGACCGAGTACGTCACCCACCTGACCACCGAGCCCTCGGCGCGGACCGGCCGCCCGCTCGCGCCGTCCAGCATCGAGCGCGCCCTGGCCGCGATCCGCACGATGCACAACGCCGCCGACGTGCCCCCGCCGAACACCAAGGCCGCTCGCAAGGTCCTGTCGGGCTACCGCGAGCGCCTGGCCCTGACCAAGGACCCCGCAGCCACACTGCGTAAAGCCGACCCTGCCGTGCCCGACACCCTGCGCGTCATGCTCGCCACGCTCGACCGCTCGACCCTGGCGGGCAAGCGCGATGCGGTGCTGCTGCTGCTCGGCTACGCCACCGCGGCCCGCGTAAGCGAGCTGGCCGCGCTCGACATCGCCGACGTCCGCGAGACCGACGATGGGCTGCTTGTCACCGTCTACCGGCGGAAGATCAAGAAATTCACCGAGGTTGCCGTGCCGTACGGGTCCAACCCGGCCACCTGCCCCGTCCGGGCGACCCGCGCTCTGGTCGAGGCCCTCGCCGAGGCCGGGCGCACATCCGGCCCGCTCCTGGTGCGGATCGACCGCCACGGCCGCATCGCCCCGCCCATGACCCGGGGCGGCCGCCCCATCGGCGACCCGGCCGGGCGCATGACCGCCGACGCGATCGCCGACGTCGTCACTCGCATCGCCACGGCCGCCGGACTGGAGGGCCGCTGGACGGGGCACTCCCTGCGCCGTGGGTTCGCCACGGCCGCCCGCCGCGCTGGCGCCGCTCTGGAACGCATCGGCCGGCATGGCGGCTGGGCTGACGGCTCCCGCGCCCTGCTCGGCTACCTCGAAGAGGGCGACCGCTGGACCGACAACCCTGTCACCGGCCTTTGACAGGCTCCCACCGACACCCGACACAGGAAGGATCCCCAATGGACGACATCACCCGTGAGGCGGTGCGCGTGCTGCGCCGCGCCGTCGAGACCAAGCAGGATTTCGGCGGCTGGTTGGCGGCCGTGCTTGCCACCGTCGCCGCCCAGATGGAGGAGGGCACCTATGCGCTGATTGCCGGACGCCCCGGCTCGTGGGAGGCCGAGCACGTCGAGCGGCTCGCCGCCGGCGGGCACGTTCTGGAGGACGACGGCGAGCCGGTCGACGGCGCGCACGCCGCCGCCGGGCAGATCGCCGCCCAGGCGCGGGCGCTGACCGAGGCGCTGGGCTCGGAGGAGGGCTGGAAGGACTGCGAGACGCTGCTGTCGACGCTCGCCCTGGCCGCTGACGATCTGGCCGCGAGTATGACGAGCGTGACCGGTGTGGCCGACGAGCAGGCGCGTGACCTCGCCTCGGCGGCCTGGCAATCTACCGTCGAGCGGACCCGCGCCGCTGGTGAGCGGTTCGCGGGCGCGGCCGCGGATCTGCGGGCGGGCTCGCTGACCGCGCGGGAGGCCGAGCGGGAGTTTTACCGGAAGTGGCAACCCTGGCGCCTCGAGTCGCAGGGCTGAGCGCCGCCCGGGACCGCCCTTACCGGCCCCGGGCGTCTGGTTTCCAGGATCACATGCCCCCGTCTCCGGCTGGTGCCGGTGGCGGGGGTTTCGCGCGTTTCGCGCGCGCCCCTTACGCGCGCGTGAGGGGCCTGGATGCCCCGACGCCCTCGGTGCCGTCCTCACGTGGGCGTAGGGCCGCCGTGGGGCGGGTGCCCGCCCCCCAACGTTCCAGCCGCCCTAGCGGGCGTCTCGGGGCGTTTCAGGGGCGTACGGAGGTGGGAGGCTAACCCGGCAAACCCGACGCTCACGCGCGCGTGCGCGTGGGACCGAGGATCGAAAAAGACTTCGTGGCACGAAGTCTTTTCACGCGCGCGCGTGCGCGCGGGACCGAGACATGTGGGTCCCAGTGCAGAGCCCCTCGGGCCACGCGCGCGCGGGACCGAGACAGCAGCAGCCCCAGTGCACCGTCGTTGGTGCACTGGGGCTGTCAGGGCTGCGCTACGCGGCGGGAGCGGGATCGGTCGGGATGGTGCCGGTGCGAGCGGCGTGCACCAGCGCGAGCAGGCGCCAAGCGAACAGCTCGGCCTCGGCGAGAGACAGGTCGCGGGAGAACGTGTCGCTGGTGTCGGCGATGTTGATCTGGGGCTCGGTCTCGCGGTGGTGCTGCACCAGGTCGCACATCAGCTCCAGCGGGCCAAACCGCGGCTCCTCCGGCGACCCGTAGTTGATGAACTCCATGGTCAGCAGCGGGACCGCGCGGGTGTCGCTGCGGTGGTAGCGGTCGTCGGGGTGATCGCAATCCTGGTGCTGCTCGGTGCACCAGCCGGGGCACGGCCGGGTGAGCCACGAGGGGACGGGGCGGTCGGCGCGGGACAGCTCGGCGAGCCGAGCCCGGGCGGCGGCGGCGAGGTCGGGGCGGTCGGCCGGCGGGGTGGCGGCGCCCTTGAGGATGCCGCGGAGGTAGGCGGCGCGGACCCTGGGGTCCTCGCCGGTGTGCGGGGTGTTGGCCTCGTCGTTGAGGGCCGTACGGTTATGCAT
>JADGHC010000718.1 GCA_019689655.1 Microbispora sp. | reverse complement strand
GCGGCGGGGTCCGCGGCCGGGGGACCGGCGAAGCCCGCACCGGGAGGCTGCGGGGCACCCGGCTGCGCAGCACTGCCGGGCGTGGGACCGTTCCCGGCGAAGGCGGGACCCTGAGGCGCCGCCGGGTTCCGGCCGGGCAGCCTGCCGGGGACCGTGGCGCTGTGCGTTTCCGCGGAGCCGTCCGGTGCGGGCCGGGCGGCGCCCGGCTGTGCGGTGGTTCCGGCGGGCGCCGCCGTACCGGAATGCGGTCCGGGCTGCGCGCTGGTGCCGGGGGAGCGGGGCGGCAGCCGGAGGCTGCCCGTGGGTCGAGGGACGACCAGGGTGCGGTTCGCGTCTTCCTCGTCGTCGTGGGTCATGTCGCCTCCGGAGGAGTTGCGGGCCGGGGTGCCGCCGCGTGAGTCCGCGGCGGCGGATTGCGGGCCGTTCTTCGTGTCGCCCGCGGAGGACGGCGCCGGTCCTGCCGGGCGCACCGCGGGAATGGCGTCCGTGGGGGTGTCGGCGATGTAGCGCAGCATCGCGGCGGCGCGCTCGGGTGTGAGGCGCGTGGTGTAGTCCTTGTCCAGCAGCCCGTCCAGGACCGGCCGCAGCGGCCCGGCCTGCATGGGCGGGTCGGCCGTCTCCGTCATCAGCGCGGCCAGCGTCTCGCTCACGGTGGCCCGTTCGTACGCCGGCCGTCCCTCGACGGCGAAGTACAGCGTCGCGCCGAGCGACCACAGGTCGGACTCGGGACCGGTGTATTCGCCCCTGGCGCGTTCCGGGGCGGTGTATCCCGGCGAGCCGATCACCATGCCGGTCTGGGTGAGCGCGTGGTCGCCCAGGGCCTTGGCGATGCCGAAGTCGGTCAGCACCACCCGGCCCGTGTCGGTCAGCAGCACGTTCGCCGGCTTGACGTCGCGGTGCAGGATGTTCTGGGCGTGGGCCGCGCGCAGCGCGCCGAGCAGGTCGTAGCCGATCTCCGCCACCAGGCGGGGCGGCAGCGGGCCCTCCTCGTCGATCACCTGCTCCAGCGAGCGGCCCTCGACGAGCTCCATGATGATCCACGGAATGCCGTCGGAGACGATCACGTCGTGGATGGTGGCGACCGAGGGATGGCTGACACGCGCCGCCATGCGGCCCTCGCGCATCATGCGCTCACGCAGCTCCTGCCGTTGCCGCGGGCTGAGCGCGGGGTCCTGGCGGATCTCCTTGACCGCGATCTCCCGGCCCAGTGACCGGTCGTACGCCCGCCAGACCGTGCCCATCGTTCCCCGGCCGATGCGGGTGCGCAGCTCATAGCGGTCGGCGAGCAGCCGCGGGTGCTGTTCCGGCATATCTAGAAAGATAGCGATCCCGCCTTGAACATTACTTTCTGGTCACTTGATGAAGATTCGCGGCCAATACCGGCGCGGGAGTAGAATCTTGATCATCTTCGCCACGTGCCGCATGGGAATGCGCACGACGTGCTGAAGGGCGGGCTCCGACGGCTTGCGGTGCAGGCCCTCGTTCGGCCGCCGCCGCTGGGACGGCACGGCCGGCGTCTCCCGGGAGTTCCGGAGGTCGCGCGGGCGGCCGGAGCGCCCGTGCTGGGGGCGCGCACGGCCGGGCGAGCCGCCGTACGGGCCGCCGCTTTGCGCGCTCTGCCGCGACTGACCACCCGGGCCAGCCTGCCCATATTGAGCGAATTGCCCATGATGCCCGATCTGTCCATGCTGTCCGGGCTGTGGGCCGTACAGGTCATGCCGTGCCAGCGGGTACGGGTCGTACGGCTGGGGCCGGCCGTAGTCCCCGAGGCGTTCCCCGGACCGGTACGGCTGGCCGTACGCCCCCTGCTGCCGGTGCGGCCCGGAGTCGCGGTCGCGCGGGGTGACCTTGGGCGCGGGCCGCGACTCGGCGCGGTGCTGCCCCCGCTGGCTGCGCTGTGGCGGCTTGCGGGTCTCCGGAGCCGTGGGCTGCGGGGCGATGGGCGGCGGCGTGGACCGGCCGCCCCGGAACGGGGAGGCGTACGGGTCCTCGGCCACGCCCCCGGCGGCGATCTTGGACAGCGCGTGGGCCGCGCGGACGGCGTCGAGCCTGGCGGCGGGATCGATCTGGAGCAGGCCGCGCAGGACGGGGGCCAGCGGGCCCGCCTTCTCCATCGGGATCGGTGCGCCGCTGGTCAGCGCCGCGAGCGCGGCGGCCGCCGTACGGCGCCCGTGCAGGCCACGGCCCTCGACGGCGGTGTAAAGGGTCGCGCCCAGCGACCACAGGTCGGCCGCCGGGCTCGCCTTGTCGCCGAGGACGCGTTCCGGGGCGATGTACCCCGCGGAGCCGAGGACGATCCCGGCCTGGGTGATGGAGGCGTCGCCCTCCAGGGCGGCCAGCCCGAAGTCGGTCAGCACGGCCCGGTCGTCGTCGGTCACCAGCACGTTGCTGGGCTTCACGTCCCGGTGCAGGATGCCCTTGGCGTGCACGGCGCGCAGCGCGCCGAGCACCTGCCGGCCGATGTCGGCCACCCGCCGCGGCGGCAGGGGGCCCTCCTGGCGGACGAGCTCCTCCAGCGACCGCGCCTTGAGCAGCTCCATCACGATCCAGGGACGGTCGTCCTCGGTGATGACGTCGAAGACCGTGATGACCGAGGGGTGGGGGGCCCACCCGGGGGCCCCGCCCCCGCGCGCGGCGGGCCGGCCCCCCGCGCCCCCCCCCCGCCCCCCGCCG
>JADGHC010000717.1 GCA_019689655.1 Microbispora sp. | reverse complement strand
CCCCGGCCGGCCCGGGCCCGGCCCCCGAGGCCACCCGCGGCCCGCGCGACGGGCGTGCCTTCCCCGCGCCGCACGACGCCTTCAGCCCCGCGCCCGTGCCGGACGCTCCCGCGTGGCCGGGCCAGGAGGCCGACCCCGCGCAGTGGGACCCCTGGCGGCGCTCCGCCCAGGACGGCGCCGCCGAGGCCGGGTCGTCCGGCAGGCCGCTGCGGGCCCCGCTGCCCGCCTGGGCCGAGGCGCCCGTCCGGCAGCCGGGCGACCCGTTCGCCCGGGGTACGGGACAGCAGGACGGCCCCGCCGACGAGCCCGAGCCGGAGCCCGCGCCCAAGGCCAAGAAGCAGCGCGACCCCTACCTGGACAACGTGAAGTTCATCGGCATCGCCTTGGTGCCGATCGGGCACTCGCTGGTCCCGACGCTCGCGGCCGACTCCTCCCGGGCGGCGTACCTGTTCATCTACGTCTTCCACATGCCGCTGTTCGTCATCATCAGCGGCTACCTGTCCAGGAACTTCTGGAACTCCAACGCCAAGACCAACAAGCTGGTCGACACGTTCCTGGTGCCGTACGTGATCGTCGAGCTGGGGTACGCCCTGCTGCGCACCGCCTTCGGGCACAAGTTCAGCATCACGATCACGGACCCCGCCTGGTTGAACTGGTACCTGCTCGCGCTGCTGTTCTGGCGGCTATCCACACCTGTGTGGAAGCGGATGAGGTACCCGTTCACCATCTCGGTCATCGTGTACCTGTTCGCCGGGTTCTCCAATTTGTCCGGCGACTTCAGCATGGACCGCTTCTTCGGCCTCATGCCGTTCTTCGTCCTCGGCCTCGTGCTCAAGCCGGAGGTCTTCGACTTCCTCAAGCGCCGCTGGGTGCAGGTGCTGTCGGTGCTCGTCCTGCTCGGCGCGGCCGGCGTGGCGATCTTCCTGGTGAAGAACTACTCGATCAAGCTCGGCCCGATCTACTACAAGAACAGCTACAAGACCCTCCACCTGGTCTGGTGGAAGGGCATGCTGCTGCGGACCGCGCTGCTGGTGGCCGCGCTGGCCATGTCGGCGGCCGTGATGTCGCTGGTTCCCCGGCGCCAGACCTGGTTCACCGACCTCGGCACCCGCACGCTCTACTGCTATTTGCTGCACGGCGTGCCGGTGATGATCGCCAAGGAGATGGGCTGGCTCAGCGTTTCCTGGCTGTACGGCCCGCTCGGGGTGGCGGCCATCGCGTCCTCCTGCGTCGCCCTGGCCATCATCTTGTGCCTGCCGGTGACCCGGACGGCGTTCAAGTGGCTGCTCGAACCCCGGCTGACCTGGTTGTATCGCAAACCGAGCGGGCAGGTGGCAAAACCGGTGAGCACCGGAAGTTAAGCCTCATTTCGGGAGGCATTCACCCGGCGCATCCGGTCTTTCGGACGGCGCGGTCAGCCTCCCCTTATGAGGGTATGCGTCGGCACGACAGTCCATCACCCGGAGGACGCCCGGATCAGCCACCGGCAGATCCGGGCGTTGCTCGATGCCGGGCACGAGGTGACCTTCGTCGCGCCGTTCTCGCACTGCAATGTGACGCCGCGGCCGGGAATCAGGGCGGTGGACGTGCCCAGGGCCGTGGGCCTGCGCCGGGCGCAAGGCGCTGCGAGCCGCCGCCTCCGCCCTGCGCACGGCGGCGCGGGACGCCGATCTGCTGCTCGTGCACGACATCGAGCTGCTGCTCGCGCTGCCGCGCAAGCGGCCCCCGACGGTGTGGGACGTCCACGAGGACACGATCGGCGCGCTGCACACCAAGGCATACCTGCCCCGGCCGCTGCGGAGCGTCCTGCCGCCGCTGATCCGCATGGTCGAGGGACGGGCCGAGCGGCGTCTCCACCTCATCCTCGCCGAGGAGTCCTACCGTGCACGCTTCCCCGGCGCGCATCCCGTGGTGCCCAACCACACGTACGTGCCGGCGGCGCCGCCCCCGCCGCCCGAGGACTCCCGGGTCGTCTACGTCGGTCACATCTCCCCGGCGCGCGGCGCGGCCGAGATGGTGGAGATCGCCCGGCGGCTGCGGCCGTACGGCATCCGCCTGGACCTGATCGGACCGGCCGACGCCGCGGTGCGGCCGATGCTGCGTGACGCGCAGCGCGCGGGGCTGCTCGACTGGTACGGGTATGTCCCCAACAACCACGCGCTGCGGATGGCCGAGGGCGCCCTGGCCGGGCTGTCCCTGCTGCACGATGTGCCGAACTACCGGGCGTCGACGCCCACAAAGGTCATCGAGTACATGGCCCGGGGCATCCCCGTGATCACGACCCCGCTGCCGCGGGCGGCGTCCCTGGTCGGGCGGGTCGACTGCGGGGCGATCGTCCCGTTCGGCGAGCCCGGCGCGGTGGCCGACGCGGTCGTGCGGTGCGTGCTCCGCCTGCGGGAGGACGCCGAACGGCGGGCCGCGATGGGCGCCCGCGGCTACATGGAGGCGCGCACCCACTACCACTGGCCAGCCGTCGCCGGGGAGTTCGTCGCGTTGCTGGAGCGCTGGGCGCAGGTCCCGAGCACAGTCGCGGCCCTGCGCCCCGGCCGTACGGTCCCGGCCTGACCGCCGCCCACGACGGCCGCGGGAAAGCGGCTCTGGGACAACCTTGCCGCCGTACGGCTGTCGCCCGGCAGCCGGGCTTGCTGTACTGGGACTATGGCAAGCCATGTGGTCCAGG
>JADGHC010000716.1 GCA_019689655.1 Microbispora sp. | reverse complement strand
CCCGGCCCCGGCCCGGCAGCAAGCGAGGGGACTGCCGGGCCGGGCCCCGCCGAGACCACACCAGCCGGGCCCCGAGTGATCGGGCTCGACCTGTCGCTGACCGCGACGGGCATCGCCGACTTCACCCACGGCGAGGCCATCACCACGACCATCCGCAGCAAACCCCACGGCAGCGGCACCCTCGACACCCACGCCCGACTCACAGCGATCCTGCGCGAGGTCTTCGGATACGTCTTCGACCAGGGACCGCCCCCGGCGCTCATCGTCCTCGAGGGGCCCTCCTACGGCTCCAAGGGCAACGCACTGCATCAGCTCGCCGGGCTCTGGTGGCTGGCCGTGGACCAACTCGCCACCTCCCAACAGCCGCTCGCGGTCGTACCGCCGTCGACCCTCAAGCAGTACGCCACCGGCCGCGGCAACGCCAGCAAAACCGACATGGCCGTCGCCCTCGCCAAACGCGCCGGCCACGAGCTGCGCGACGACAACCAGGTCGACGCCTGGTGGCTCGGCGCCGCCGGCCGAGACCACCTCGGCCACCCGCCCGTCGACCTGCCCAAAACACACCGCGCCGCGCTCGACAAGGTCACCTGGCCGCACATCCCGGAGGTGAAGTATGGCGCTTGAATCGCAGATCGACCGGGCCGCCCTCGTGGAGAAGCGGCCGATCGGCCAGATCATCGACCGCGCCGCAGTCCACATCCTCGGCGGCGCCACCGCCCGGGACCCGGCCGAAGAGGCCCGCGCCGCCCGGCTGCTGTGGCGCGCAGCCCCGGACCAGGACCTCGCCGACATGCTCGACCTGACCCCGCCGCCACTACCGGCGACCGCGGCCGACATCGTCGGACACGACGTCCTCGAGGTCCTGCTGCGGGAACTGCGGCACGGCGAAGCCGCCGCCCGCGCATTCGCCGCCGACCTGCCGAAGGAACGCGCCAAGGCCGCCAAGCGGGAGCTCGCCCGACGCAGGAGCACACGGTGACCGCTGACGAGCTGGCCGAGCACATCCGCCGGCTGCAGGCCGAACGCGCCCGCCCCGAAGGACGCCACGGCAAGCCGACCGTCGAGGAGCTGCTGCAGCGGCTCATCGCCACCCTGCACGCCCTGTACAAGACACCCCCGGACCGTGAAGGAGCACGCTCCGATGGCCATTAGCAGGCGTCTGCGCTTCGAGATCCTGCGCCGTGACAACTACACGTGCCGGTACTGCGGCGCGTCGGCGCCCGACGTGAAGCTCACCATCGACCACGTCGTCCCCACCACGCTCGGTGGCAGCGACGAGCCTCCCAACCTGGTCACCGCCTGCGAGGCGTGCAACGGCGGCAAGTCCTCCATCCCGGCCGACGCCGCGCTCGTCGATGACGTCAACGAGGACGCAGTGCGGTGGTCCGCAGCCATCAAAGCCGCAGCGGACGAGATGTTGGCCGACCTCAAAAGGCGCGATGCCGCACGCGTCCAGTTCGACGAGGCATGGTCGCGCTGGGGCATCGGACAGGGCAGCAACCGCAATCCGGTTCCGCGCCCGGACGGCTGGGAAAAGTCGGTCGACGCCTTTCTCGCGGCCGGCCTGCCCATGCCGGTGCTGCTCGACTGTATCCGGTTGGCGATGACGAACAAGAAGATCACAGCCGACCGCACTTTCCGCTACATGTGCGGCATCGCCTGGAAGAAGGTCAAGGAGCTTCAAGACGAGGCCCGCAAGTCCGTGGAATCCACCGACACGGAAGCGGTCCCTGAGGTTCCCGACCAGGCGACGATGTATCGGAAGCTTGTCAGCCACGTCTTTGGCGTCTTGCCTGGCATCGGCAACGCCGAAGACGTGAACGTCATGGCGCTACTGCGAACAGCGACGTTCAGCAGCGACGATGAGGAACTCGACGCCCTCGACGCCGAAGGGCATGCAGCCTGCGAGCTCATCAGCCGGGCCTGTTCCATCCTCGCCGACTATCGGCAGGCGGCGAAGATGCTGCTCGGTCCGCTTCCGGAGGAGAAGTTCAACAGCTTCTGCGATCGGGCCGTCGAGGAGCTCAACTGGCATCCCCGCGTGAGGCAGGCGGATGGTGGAGCGCTGTATCGAGAGGCGCTCGGCGCGCGGATGTTTCTGATCTGCGCACAAGAACTGATCAAGGACTCTCAAGAGCTCATTGAGGAATCTGGGGAGGCTTCCGAGTAATGCCCTGGTTCCGCCTGGAGGACAGCTTTCATTCCCATCCGAAGGTGATCAAGGCGGGGAATGAGGCGATCGGCTTGTACGTCCGCTGCGGCACGTACGCTGCCCAGCACCTCACGGACGGGTTCATCCCTGAGCACGTCGTGTTGCTTTACGGCTCGCGGGCGCTCGCGGATGTGCTCGTTCGCGCGGGGCTGTGGCGCCGTACGCGGGGCGGTTGGCGTATGCCGGACTACCTCGACTACAACCCGTCGCGCGAGGCGGTTGAGAAGGAGCGCAGGGCGAGGGCGGAGCGGCAGGCCAGGTGGCGCGAGAAGAGACGCGGCCGTGACCGCTCCGTGACCAACAATAGACATGGCCGTGACCATTCCGTGACCTCAGAATCGGCGGGTTTTTCCCCTGTGGAAAACTCCGGTTCGCCTGTGGGCAACGGAGAATCCGCAGGTAGGAGTGGGCGCGGTAGACGCGTTACGAGACGCGTTACTAACGGCGTTACTAACGGCGTTAGTAACGCTTCCCCGTCCCGCCC
>JADGHC010000715.1 GCA_019689655.1 Microbispora sp. | reverse complement strand
GCCCGACGACGAGCCGGTGTAGGCCGGGCGGCCGTACCCGTAGATGCGTGAGCTGGAGCGACTGACGGTCTTCTGGTAGACGCCGTCGCCGTTGTAGTACCGGCCGTCCAGCGACCCGGAGGTGTTGCCGCCGACCGTGGTGATGGAGCCGGACGACACGGCCACCACAAGCTCGACATGTGTCGACCCGCCCGGCCCGTAGAATACCCAGTCGCCCACGTGCGGGGACTGGCTCCACCGGCCGCGCACCTTGAACCAGGCGACCGCGACCGCGCACCCGGCGGTGCGGGGGTAGTCGACGTTCGCGCGCCCGCCGGCCTGGTCGGCGCACCAGGACTGGAACGATGCGCACCACGGGTAGCCGTACCCGTCGTGCGGATACCCGGGGATGCGGCCGAGCCACTTGTTGTACTTGGTGTTGTTCGTGCCGGATTCGCGGTACCCGATCTGGCTCGTGGCCGCCTTGATCGCGGCGGCGGCGGTGTAGGCCACGTCAGCCTCCCTTGGTGAACAGTCCCAGCAGTCCGACGACCAGCGCGGCGAGCGAGACCAGCGCCGCCAGCGACGGCAGCGGCCAGCGGCCCCGCTCCAGCGTCCGCACGCGCGCCTCGTGGTCGGCGATGTCAGCGCGAACATCAGCGATATCGGCCCGGAGACCGTCGTGACCGGCCACGAGGCGATCCACCTTCCGGTCGACATCACTGAGCTGGCGTTCGACTCCGTTGAGCTTGTCGTAAATCTCCCTCGCTCCGATCTGCACGCCGAGCGGGTCAGGGGTCGTCATGAGGGCTCCTCCTAGGCGACGCTCAGGGTCCAGTCGTCGGCGGCGTAGCGGGTGATGATCCCGGCCTGCTGGTGCTGCAGCAGCTTCGTCCCGCCCGCCGGGGCGACCGGCGCGACCACCTTGACACCGGTCACGCCGGTCGCGGCGTAGATCGCCGGGGTACCCGGCGGAGTGTAGCCGGTCTGCGCGGCGAACCCGGCGAACTGGCAGCCGTCGAAAAGGATCTCGGACGCCGACCCGCGGATGTACACCTGGCCGCGGTCCACGGGAGACCGGCCGGTCGCGGTGGGATTGACAGCGTTGTTGAAAAACCAGCAGTCCCGGAACACCATGCCGCGACCGCCCGTGATGAGGATCGCGGCGCCCTGGCAGGCCGTGGACTGGTTGCGGCCGGTGGAGTCCAGCTTGGTGCCGGTGAACACCAGGTTGCCGTACGACCCGTCGATGCGGATGCCGGTAGCGCGCTCGGGGGTGATGTACAGCGGCCCGAACTGCGTGCGGGACATGTGGGTGAACCAGATGTAGAACTTCGACGCGGCCAACGCCGTGGAGCTGATGAACCCGCCGGTTGGCCAATAGTAGTTGTCCGATCCGCCCAATTTGAACTGCGTGTCGGTGCCGTTGTTCACATAGGTCCGGTCGATCCGCACGCGCAGATGCCGGGCGTGCATCACCGTCGAGAAACCGACCCACCCGCAGTCCTGCCAGGTGGCGTCCTGGACGACCGGCCCCGAGGACAGGTCGGTTACCGGCGTCTGCCAGTGCACCGACCCGGACGCGGCCCGGAACTGGATACCGCTCATGAACATGCTGCGCACCCCGCCGGACGGCACCGAGAACAGGGCGGGGCCGCCGACGGTCACGACGGTGTGCGGGCCGGTCGTGGTGAACTCCCGCTCCGTGTGCCCCAGGCTGCCGACCAGACGCAGGCCCGGGTAGTACGGGTACGGGCCGCCGCTGAAGCTGTAGGCACTGTTCCCTAGGATGATCGCCGGGGGGCGGGTCTGTGCCGCCGCGTACGCCATCGCCGCCTGCAACCGGGCGTCATCATCAGCGCCGTCGAACGCCTCGAGCGGCACACCATAGGCGGCCTCGTGGACCCGGAGCCGGTCCCGTAGGCCGGTCAGGTTCGCCTCGAGCGGGATGTTCCAACCGGTGCCGCCCACAGTCGGCATCACGGCGGGCAGGTCGAACGGGTACCCCATCTAGTCCTCCTCCTCCTCGGTCATCGGCTCCCACGAACCGTCGACCAGCAGGTATGTCGTCATGGGCTGCCACACGCCGCTGCCGGTGAGCACCCGCGACTGCGCCGGGTGCGCCACAACCACGGCCGTCTGCTGGACGATCGCCGCCGACGCGTCCTGCACCGCCGCGAGCACGGTGCCGTCTGCGGTGACGGCGGTCTGCTGGGCGATGGTCGCCGACGCCGGGACGTCCATGCCGGCGGACGCGGTGACCGCCGTCTCCTGGGCGATCGTCGCCGACGCCTCGGCCGGCGCGGCTATCGCGACCAGGACCGACAGCGCCGACGAGCCGGACGGGGTCGCAGTGGCGGTGCGGGCCCCGGTCGCTCCGGGCGTCGGCCGGTCCTCGGCGGCAAGCAGGTGCGTCGTCGAGGCCGACGGGTTGACCGTCCAGCCGCCGATCTCGGTCATGCCCGACGGCGGGTCCAGGTCCACCGGGCTCGTGCCGGTGATGAACGACCAGTAGGCGCCGATCAGCAGACAGTCGGGCCGGGTCGTCGTGACGCCGCTGGCGCCGAGCGCCAGCGCCCATGTGCCGACCGCATCGACCGGGGCGCCGATGTCGGCGCCGGTCACGCGGACGATCAGTCCACCCATGCGGGAGTTACCCGCCCCGGTGTGGCTGAACGTGTAGTCCGACGCGGTCTCGGCCGCCGCCGATGGGACCGCCTTCACCCATACGCCGGCG
>JADGHC010000714.1 GCA_019689655.1 Microbispora sp. | reverse complement strand
ACCCCCACCACCACGCTCCCGGCCAGGCAGCGCTGCCCCGCCGCGCCGTACGCCGACTGCACCACCGCCTCCGTCACCCGGTCCAGGTCCGCATCCGGTAGCACGATCATGTGGTTCTTCGCGCCACCCAGCGCCTGCACCCGCTTCCCCGCCGCGCCCGCCCGCGCGTAGACGATCCTCGCCACGCGGCTCGAGCCGACGAACGACACGCCCTTGACGTCCGGGTGATCCAGCAGCGCCGTCACCGCCTCCTGCGTCCCGTGAACGACGTTCAGCACCCCCGGCGGAAGCCCCGCCTCCACCGCCAGCTCCACGATCCGCTGGTGCGTCAGCGGATCCTGCTCGCTCGGCTTCAGCACCACCGTGTTCCCCGTCGCCACCGCATACGGCCAGAACCACAGCGGGATCATCACCGGGAAGTTGTACGGCGTGATCGCCGCGAAGACGCCCAGCGGCTGCCGCACCGCCTCGCAGTCGATCCCGGGCGCCACATCCTCCAGCGTCTCGCCCATCATCAGCGCCGGCGTCCCGCACGCATGCTCCACGTTCTCGATGCCGCGCCGCACCTCGCCGAACGCATCCGCGTACACCTTCCCGTGCTCCCGCGTCACCGACCGCGCCAGCTCCGCCTGATGCGCCTCCAGCAGCATCTTCAGCCGGAACAGCACCCGCACGCGCTGCACGACCGGCGTCGCGCGCCAGTCCGGGAACGCGGCGGCCGCCGCCTGCACGGCCCGGTCGACGTCGGAGCGCGTGGACAGCCCGACCGCCCCGAGCAGCTCGCCCGTGGCCGGATCGCGCACCGGCAGCGCCTCGGCGCCGGACGCCGGCTGCCAGCGCCCGCCGATGAAGTTCAGCACCGGCGCGGCGCCGGACCGTTCCAGGGTTGCTGCGTCGAGCAAGGCGCCCGTCATGGCGACTCCTGCGCAAAGGGGTGGGGGGAGCGGGCCGTCGCGTTTGGTTGCCGCGGCGGGTCGGTTTTGGTATGTTGTGTATTGTATACATGTCGCCCGCCCCGCGGGCCTGTCAAGGATCTTGTCCGAAACCCCGAACACCGCGTCTTTTCCACGGCCGCACCCGGCGTCCAGGCCGGAACCGCCCGCGCCGCCGACCTACCGGAGGACCGATGACGGCTGAACCCTGGCCCCAGATTCCGGCAGTCACTCTCGCCGACAAGGTTTACGCCGAGATCCGCAGCCGCATCCTGGATGCGAAGTTCAGCCCGGGCGAGTTCATCCGGGAGCAGGAGGTCAGCACGGGGATGGGCGTGAGCCGGACGCCGGTGCGGGAGGCGCTGTCACGGCTGGCGAGCGAGGGATTCCTGGAGCGGATGCCGCACCGGGGCTTCCGGGTTCCGCGCGAGCCGCTGCGGGAGCTGCTGGACCTATACCCGATCGTCTCGGCGCTGGAGGTGCTGGCCGGGCGCGATTCGTTCCCGCGGCTCGACGGGAACGATCTGGCCGAGCTACGGCGCCTGAACGCAGAATTGCGGGACGCGATGGAGCGGGGGGACTCGCCGAAGTCGATCGAGCTGAACAACCAGTTCCACCACCGCATGTGCGAGCGGTCGGGGAACGATCGTCTTTCGGCGCTGCTGGACGACCTGCGCTCGCAGGTGACGCGGCTCGAGCTCTGGTACTTCTCGTACCGTGAGCACACCGAGCTGTCGGTGCGTGAGCACGAGGAGATCCTGGCCGCGCTGGAGGCGAAGCAGTTCGACCTGGCGATGAAGGTGCTGGAGCGGAACTGGCTCCACACGCACACGATGCTGCTCGAGGAAGCCGGGCGCTCGAGCGACGGGGGCGCGGGCTCGAGCCCGGACGGACCTCCTGTTCCGGCCTCCGGCGACTAGAAGTGCATCCCTGCGTCGGCGACGTCGGGGGCGCCGGCCGCCGGGCGCGTCAAGCCGCGGGCGGCGTGGCGCCGACCTCGACCCACTCCAGCACGAAGCGGATGCCGAGCTCCGCGGGGGGAGCCCACGGGCCGGGCGGAGGTTCGGCTCCGGGTGCCAGGCCGAACGCCCGGGCGCGCAACGTCATCGTGCCGGTGAGGCGCAGGACGCGGGGGCCGGCGAGCCCGGCGGCGGGGCCCGTGAGCGTCGCATCGACGCCGACCGGCCGGTGCACGCCGCGCAGCGCGAGCTCGCCGGCGATCCGGAGCCGCCCGAACCCGTGGGCCTCGGCGTTCCGGCTGCGGAACGTGATCGTGGGGTGCCGGGCGGCGTCGAGGGCCGCGGGGGTGCGGAGGTAACGGTCGAGCCGGGCCGATTCCGTGCGGATCGTCGCGGTCGTCAGGCGCACGACCATCGACGCGATCAGGAGCCTGTCCTCGTCCAGCTCGAGCGTTCCGCCGCACCCCCAGAACCGCCCGCGCAGCTCCGCGGCCCCCGGTCTGGAGACGACGAACTCGACGGGCGCGGCCTCCGGGTCGAGGACGAAGCGCGACAGGCGGGCCCGGGGCCGCACCACCGGCGGGCGCCACTCGCCGCGCCGGCCGTGCCGGTTCACGGTGCACCTCCGTTCGACGGCGGCCGGGGGCCCGTGCCGGCCTCGATGCGCGCTCGCCGCCCGGCCTGGCGTGCGTCGCCGTGGAGGCGCCGCGCGCCCGCCGCAGCCGCCGGCGCCGCCGGCCACGACGTGTCGTCGCCTGCCGTGATGGCGCCGAGCCGCGTCGTGTCGGCGCAGGCGGGCACGAGGAGCACCGGACAGGCGGCGCGGCGGCCGA
>JADGHC010000713.1 GCA_019689655.1 Microbispora sp. | reverse complement strand
CTAGGGGCTGGCGAGGAGGACGCCCACAAGGCTGTGCAGCGTGACGGCTTGGCGCAACTTAAGCCTCTCGATCAAGAGGAGAGCACCGGGGGTACCCTTGCCGGATCACTTCGTGCAATCTGTGGCTGGACGGTGCGACGGAGGCTGATCGGTGGAGTTAGGCAAGCGATTAGGACGGCCGCGGCGTGTGCGGCCCGGAACGGAACCCGCTGCTCCGCGCTTCGAACCGACGCCGGAGCCCTCGACGCCGCAGACCGCGTCACCTCCTCCTCGGCGAGGGGACTGGCTGCGGCTGTACGGCTGGCTTGCCGCCATCCTGGCGGCGATTCTGGTCGGTGTCTGGATCCTTTTCGCCGCCGGACCGCCGACGGAGGCCGAGTTACGCGAGCAGGCCCGGCTGACGGGGAAGAAAAAGCTCCTGATCGGGGTGAAGGACGACACTCCCGGCATCGCCTTCCGTGACGAGACCGGCGCCTTTTCCGGCTTCGACATCGACATCGCCTACATGATCGCCGGCGAGCTCGGTTTCCGGCCCGAGCAGGTGGAGTTCCTGGCGATCGAGACCGAGGATCGGGCTCGCCGCCAGGCCACCGATGCCGACGGGAACTTCGTCACCGTCGACATGGTGGTTGCGACGTTCAGCATCACCCCCGAGCGGCGACAGGATCCGTCGGTCGGCTTCTCCAGCCCTTACCTGTACACCGAACAGTCGGTGGTGACACGGGCCGACCATCCGCGGGTGAGCTCCCTCGGCCAGCTCAGGGGTGAAAAGGTCTGCACCCTCGGCACCTCGACTTCGGAGGGTCCACTGGTCGACAGCGGGGCCGAGGTGACCGCGGAGAACAAGATCAGCGCATGCTTCGAGGGGTTGGCGAATCACCTGTACGACGCCGTCAGCACGGATGCCGCGATCATGGCCGGGTTCGTCGCCCGGTCCGGCGGGAAGTTCAAACACCACGACATCGGCCTGGAGAAGACCGAGATGTGGGCGGTGAACACGGGCACCAACACCGCTCTGCGCACCCTGGTCGACCTCGCGTTGTACCGTTCCTTCGCCGACCCCCGGAACACGAAGTGGGAAGAGGCCTACGACCGGCATATCCGCCCGCTGTTCGCTGCCAATCCCGGGGTGAACGTGGCACAGAGCACCCAGCCGTGCGTGAAAGCGCCGCAGGTTCGCCGGTGGCCGTGGGAGCGAGACCTCTCGGACGATGGCTGCTGAGGCGGGCGCTCCGGGCAGGGGCCGCGCGCCGCAGCGCAACCAGGAGTGGGTGCTGACGCTCCTGCCCGCCTTCCCGCTGGTGCTGCTGGTGATGCGGTTGTGGTACGCCAGCCGGCAGGACACGCAGACCCTGCTGTTGCTCGTGCAGTACGTCAGTCCGCTCGGCCTGCTCACCACGGTGCTGCTGACGCTTGTGTGGGTGTTGCCCGCGGTGGTGCTGGCCGGCCGGGTGCTCGGGCCCCTTTACCGGCTCAGCACCCGGCGCTCCGTCTGGGTGGCGCGGGCCGCCGACCGGGTGCCCGACTGGGTGGTCGGGGTCGCCGTGGCCATGGGGCTGCTCGGCTGGCAGCTTCGTTTCCTGCCGACTCTGCTCATGCTCACGCTCGCGGTCGCCGGGCTGACCTTGCGGGAACGCCGCCCACTGAACCGGACGGCGATCCGAGCCGTCTGCCTGGTGCTGCCGGTGGTCGCCGGCGTGCTCGTTCTCTCGGTGCTCCGTACGGCGATCGCGCAGGCGCTGGAACAGGCCGACGTCTCCACCCTGCTCCTGCTCACCGTGCCTCCCGTGCTCGGTCCGCTGGTCACCGGGCCGGTGCCCGCACGCGCCGCGCCGCTGGTGGTACACGGCCTGACTTGGACGCTCGTGGTCCTGTTTCCGCTCGTGGCCGGAGCGGTGGTGCTGCGCTCGCCCATCCTGCCGCTCGTGGCCGTGGAGATCGCCGCCGAGCCGGACGGCAGGGCCGAACAGGTCACGGTCGGATATGTGATCGCCAGCGACGACCGTCTCGTCACCGTCCTCGAACGCTCCGGCGCGGTGCGTTTCATCCGCAACGACCTGCTGGTGTCCCAGGTGCTCTGCCCGGAGCCGAGCGCGGTCCCGCACACCACCGTGAATCTGCACGGATGGAACGTCGAACAGAGCGCTCTTTCCTGGCTGGCACCCGCGCCCGGGGCGACCTTGCCCGACTCCCGCTGCGAGGGCCGTCCGGCGGTACCGGCCGAACTCACCCGCGACGAGGCGGCCGTCTCCGTGAGCGCACCGAAGGAGCGAGCCCAGGGCGGTCGCCGACCCTGACCCCGGGCGCCGTCTCTGCGTAGATGAGTACGGCGGGGTCAGCGGCCTTCGGCCCAGAGCCGGTCGAGTATGGGACCGATACCCTCGGTCGTTCCCAATGCGCGCTCACGGTCGACGCCGGTCACCTGTGGCGTGCTGGGCACACAACCTTCCGCGAGCACGCCCAGGCGTCGGGCCCGGGCGCGGAGTTTGACCCGTGCGTCGAGCACCTTTGTCGGCGACCGCACCCTCGTGCGATTGGGGCGTGGCACGGCCGGATGCGGCGACAGGCCCGGGCAGTCCTCCTCACCGTCCTCTGCCTTGGCCGCGACGTCCACAGCAGCGGATGCGGTCACCGGGTTGCCTCCTCGGCGATGCCCTCCTGTACGGCGATCGCCTGGCACAGCTCGACCAGGTCGTCGGCGTCGACCGTCCGGTACGCGCCCGCCTCCTCCACCGC
>JADGHC010000712.1 GCA_019689655.1 Microbispora sp. | reverse complement strand
ACAGGACTCTGGACAAGCCCAATCCTCCCAGCTCGAAGGCACTTTTCTCATGTAAACGATCAAACCCGCTCAAATTCGCCGCGAAAGCCCGAGGCTAGCCAAGCCGCCCAGAGCCCTCGTGAAGTTTCAAAGATCCGCGAAACGACCGGTGGCGTCGCTTGCAGGTTCGTTGAAATGGCCCGGAACCAGGTCGTACACGGCGCAAGCTGACCGAGCGTTGCAATCTCGGAAAGGACACCACATGTCTGTTCGGCTTGGCAGGCGCATTGCCATGTACGGTCTCGCGCCGGCTCTCGCCGCCTCGGCGACGACCGCCGCCGCCGTTCCCGCCTCGGCCTCGACGTCGTCGGCGACGACGGCCGCATCGAGCAACTCCATCCGGAAGGTCCGGCTCTACGAGCTCACGACCAAGGGCGGCGAGGGCTTCTTCTACACGGCCGACCGGCAGGAGCTGGAGCAGGCCATCACCAAGCACGGCATGCAGGTGACCCAGACGCCGCTGTACTACATCTCCCGTACGCCGTTCCCCGGCGGAAAGCCCATGTGGCGGCTCCGCTACACGGCCAAGTCGTCCTACCTGGTCACCACCTCCCCTCGGGAGCGCGACCGGCTGGTCGGATCGGGCAAGTTCGTGAACGACGGCGTTCTCGGATACGCGGCCGGGGACGGCTGCGCCGCCGGCGGCCGGAGCCCGTTCCCGGGACGCCGGAGCGACGGCCGTCCCGGGAACGTCCGCGTCAGAAGGCGGCGGGCTCGGAGTAGGTGCCCCACTCCTCGCGCAGGACGTCGCAGATCTCGCCCAGCGTGGCCTCGGCCCGTACGGCGTCCAGCATGGGCGGGATCATGTTGCCGTCGCCCTTGGCCGCGGCCCGCAGGGCGGCCAGCGCGGCCTCGACGGCCCCGAGGTCCCGCGCGGCGCGCCGCTCGGCCAGCACCCTGCGCTGCTCGGCCTCGACCTCGTGGCTGATCCGCAGGATCTCCAGCGGCTGCTCCACGGTGGCGGTGTGGCAGTTCACGCCGACGATCCGCTTGTCGCCCTTCTCCAGCTTGCGCTGGTAGTCGAAGGCCGACTCGGCGATCTGCGCGGTGAACCAGCCGTCCTCGATGCCCCGCAGGATGCCGGAGGTCATCGTGCCGTCGCCGCCCATCTCCCGGATCTTGGCGAAGATCTTCTCCGCCTCGGCCTCCAGCCGGTCGGTCAGCGCCTCGACGTACCAGGAGCCGCCGAGCGGGTCGACGACGTTGACGACCTCCGTCTCCTCCATGATCACCTGCTGGGTGCGCAGCGCGATCTCGGCGGCCTTCTCCGACGGCAGCGCGAGCACTTCGTCCAGCGCGTTCGTGTGCAGCGAGTTGGTGCCGCCGAGCACGGCCGCCAGCGCCTCGATCGCGGTGCGGACGATGTTGTTGTCGGGCTGCTGCGCGGTCAGCGACACCCCCGCCGTCTGGGTGTGGAAGCGCAGCCACTGCGCCTTCTCGGTTCGGGCGCCGTACACCTCGCGCATCCAGCGGGCCCAGATCCGCCGCGCGGCGCGGAACTTCGCGATCTCCTCGAAGAAGTCGATGTGCGCGTCGAAGAAGAACGACAGGCCGGGCGCGAACACGTCCACGTCGAGCCCGCGCGACAGGCCGAGCTCGACGTAGCCGAAGCCGTCGGCGAGCGTGAAGGCCAGCTCCTGCGCGGCCGTGGCCCCGGCCTCGCGGATGTGGTAGCCCGACACCGACAGCGGCTTGTACGCGGGGATCTCGGCGACGCAGAACTCCAGCAGGTCGCCGATGAGCCGCAGGTGCGGCTCGGGGGCGAACAGCCACTCCTTCTGCGCGATGTACTCCTTGAAGATGTCCGTCTGGAGCGTCCCGTTCAGCTTCCCCACCGGCACGCCCTGCCGCTCGGCCGCGACCACGTACATGCAGAAGATCGGTACGGCGGGCCCGCTGATGGTCATCGACGTGGTGACCTCGCCGAGCGGGATGCCGTCGAACAGCAGGTCCATGTCGCGGGCCGAGTCGATCGCCACACCGCAGTGCCCCACCTCGCCGAGCGAGCGGGGGTCGTCGGAGTCGCGGCCCATCAGCGTCGGCATGTCGAAGGCCACCGACAGTCCGCCGCCCCCGGCGCGGAGGATCATCTTGTAGCGCTCGTTGGTCTGCCTGGCGTTGCCGAACCCGGCGAACTGCCGGATGGTCCAGGGCCGGCCGCGATAGCCCGTGGCGTACAGGCCGCGGGTGAAGGGGAACTCCCCCGGCCAGCCGATGCGCCCGAACCTGGGGTCGTCCCCCGGCGGCCCGTAGACGGGGTCCACCTCCAGCCCCGACAACGTCCGGAACTCGCGGTCCCGCTTGACGGCGGCGTCGTACCGCGCCTGCCAGCGGGCCCTGCCCGCCTCGATCTCCGCCGCGCTGACCTGTGCGTACGCCGCATCCGGCTCCATGCGCGCCTCCCCCGTCATCCGAGAAAATACTAGGACGTCCTACTAAATTCGGCCATTGCCGCTCTTCTGGACGTCCCCGGGCCGACGATCCGCCTCTCCGGCGGTTATGTCACGTGTCGGCCGCGAATTCGCACGGAACTTTGACCCGGCCGGGAAGTCTTCGACGCCGGTCGGCGGCCCATCCGCCGGCTACGGCATAGGTCTCGCCGGCGCGCCGGCGGCCGGCCTTTCCTGGGCGATGGCGCGCCCCGCTCCGGGGCGAGCCATCGCGTCAGGGGCCGAAGTCGCCGCGTCAGGGGCTGAAG
>JADGHC010000711.1 GCA_019689655.1 Microbispora sp. | reverse complement strand
TCACGAAAACGGCAGTAATTTAGGCCGTTTTTCGTTCTTTCGAGAAGGTCACCGTATCGTGCCGTCAGCGATATGTCAGCGGCTGATGGCCGCTCTCAGCGCGATGTCAGCGCCGCTCCCCACAGTGGAGGCATATCCGATCGAAGGAATGCCTATGGAATACGCAATTGAGGCCGAGGGACTGGCCAAACGGTACGGCGAGACGACGGCGCTCGACGGGATCGACCTGGAGGTGCCGCAGGGCCGCCTCCTGGGCGTCCTCGGCCCCAACGGGGCGGGGAAGACCACCGCGGTGCGGATCCTGGCGACGCTCGTGCGGCCGGACGGGGGCAGGGCGCGGGTGGCCGGGTTCGACGTGGTGCGGCAGGCACACCAGGTGCGCTCGGTGATCGGGCTGACCGGGCAGTACGCCGCCGTCGACGAGACCCTGACCGGGGTCGAGAACCTCGTGATGATCGGCCGTCTGCTGGGGCTGACGAGGGCCGACGCCCGGCGCCGGGCGGGCGAGCTGCTCGACCGCTTCGCGCTCGCCGACGCGGGTGCGCGGGCGGCCAAAACCTACTCGGGCGGCATGCGCCGCCGGCTCGACCTCGCCGCGAGCCTCGTGGGCCGCCCGCAGGTGCTGTTCCTCGACGAGCCGACGACCGGCCTGGACCCGCGCAGCCGCACCGAGTTGTGGAACGTCGTGCGGGGGCTCCAGGAGGACGGCGTGACCGTCATGCTCACCACGCAGTACCTGGAGGAGGCCGACCAGCTCGCCGACAACATCGTGGTGTTCGACCACGGGAAGGTGATCGCGCGCGGCACGCCGGACGGCCTCAAGGCGGCGACGGGAAGCCAGGTCCTCCAGGTGCGGCCGATCGAGCCCGGGCACCTCGACATGGTCCGGCGCGTGGTGTCGGACGTGCTCGGCGTCACGCCGGAGGTCTCCCAGGGCCAGGTCACGGCTCCGGTGCGCGACCCCGCGGCCGTCCCCGCGGTCGTACGGCGCCTCGACGACCTCGACGTGGTCGCGGCGGAGCTGTCGCTGCGCCGGGCGAGCCTCGACGAGGTGTTCCTCGCGCTCACCGGGCACCGCGCCGGCGAGGAGCAGGACGCCGAGGCGGCGGCGTGAGGCCGCGCCCGAAGGCACGCAAGACACGAAGCGACGAGGAGACACGATGACGACCATCACCCGGACCGCGCCCGCGGTCGCGGCGCCCTCCCGGCCGGGCGTGGGGGCGGCCCTCGGCCACACGATGACACTGGCCTGGCGCAGCCTGGTGCAGATCAAGCACAACCCGATGGAGCTGATCGACCTCAGCGTGCAGCCGATCATGTTCCTGCTGCTGTTCACCTACGTGTTCGGCGGGGCCATCTCGGGGTCCACCGGCGAATACCTGCAGTTCGCGCTGCCCGGGATCGTCGCGCAGAACATGCTGTTCGCGAGCATGACCACGGCCGTGGGACTGAGCACCGACATCGACAAGGGCGTCTTCGACCGGCTGCGCAGCCTGCCGATCGCCCGCTTCGCACCGCTGGCCGGGCGCATCGTCGCCGACACGCTGAAGCAGGTCTGGGCGTTCGCCCTGTTCCTCGGGCTGGGCCTGGCGCTCGGCTTCCGGGTGCACACGGGGATCTCCGGCGTGCTCGGCGCGCTCACGCTGCTGCTGACGTTCGCGCTGGCGATGTCGTGGCTGGCGGTCCTGGTGGGCGTCACCGCGGCCGGCCAGGAGAAGGTGCAGATCCTGATGTTCTCGCTGATGATGCCGATCACCTTCACCAGCAACGCCTTCGTCGCCACCGAGACCATGCCGTCGTGGCTGCAGAAGTGGGCGGAGGTCAACCCGGTCAGCCACGTGGCGGACGCCGTACGCGGCCTGCTCGGCGGCGGGCCGGTCGCGTCGGACGCCACCATCTGCCTGCTGTGGGCGGCGGGCATCGCGATCGTCTTCGGCCCGCTCGCCGTCCGCGCCTTCCGCACCCGCACCTGACGGCGGCGCGGGGCGGCCGTGGTCACGGGTTCACGTCGCCCCGGACGAAGGCCAGCACCTCGTCGCGGCTCAGGGCGCGCCCGCGCTCGCGGCACCGCGAGAACTCCTCCGGCCCGAGCGCGGCCCGTGCCGCGTCGGTGATTCTCCGGTGGTCGACGCCCGGGTCGTGGGCGTACCCGCGGACGGCGTCGGCCCCGCCGAGGATGACGGCGGCCCGCGCGTGGTCGCCGTCATGCGCGGCGAGCGCGGCGTGCCCGGAGAGCACGTGCCCGATGACCGGAGCGTCGTCGCACTCCAGGGCGATGGTCAGCGCCTTGTCGTGCAGGGCGCGTGCCGCCGCCGGATCCCCCTCCTGCTCGGCCAGCATGCCGAGCGAGGTCGTCAGCGTCGCCTGGAACTGGGGGATCGCCCAGGTGGAACCCAGCAGCCGGACCGCCTCGTCGTAGTGGCGCCGCGCCGCCTCGAGGTCGCCGTCGGCCCGGGCGAAGTCGCCGCGCACGTGCCGCGCACCCGCCAGGCCGAGGGGATCGCCGACGGCTTCGCACAGCCGCTCGATCGCCCGCAGCGCCGCCTCGGCGGCCTCCCGGTCGCCGGTCGCGTTCAGCGTCACGGCCAGGCGGGTCCGCACGTACGGCGTCTCCTCGACGGCCCCGACCTCCTCCAAGAGCGCGATCGCCTCCTCCATCAGCGGCACGGACCGCCGGAAGTCGCCGCGCATCATGGTCGTCTCCGCGAGGGTGCTCAGGCAGTTGCCCACCCCCCACC
>JADGHC010000710.1 GCA_019689655.1 Microbispora sp. | reverse complement strand
GCCCGGCAGGGGCCGTACGTCGGGGGCCACGGAGAAGCTCAGGCCGACCGGGTGGCCGGGGGTGGGGTAGGGGTCCTGGCCGACGATCAGCACCCGGACCTCGCTCAGCGGCTGCGTGAATGCGCGGAGCACCTGGTGTCCCGCCGGGAGGTACTGGCGGCCCTCCGCGAGCTCCTGCCTGAGGAAGTCGCCCATGGCGGCGATGCGCCCGGCCACGGGTGCGAGGGCCTCGGCCCATCCGGCTTCCACGAGTTCGTGCAACGGACGTCCTGACATGTCCGCGCACTCTATCGGCTTTTTCGCTCCCGTACGGCTCGGCGGCGGAAAGATCGGATGCCCGCTTACCCCCGTGAAGCGGGCATCCGACGCCCATTCGGTACGGTCCGCCATACACGGGGATATTTCCCATATCGGCAGCGTGATTCCGGAGGCCCCGGACGAGGTGGGGCCTCCGGATGGTCACTTCACCGAGCCGGCGAGCATGCCCTGTACGAAGTACCGCTGGAAGGCGAAGAACAGTACCAGCGGGATGATGACCGACAGGAACGCGCCCGGCGCGAGGATGTCCACGTTGGTGCCGAACTGCCGCATCTGGGATTGCAGCGCCTTCGTCATCGGCTGGCTGTCGGTGTCGGCGAACACCAGCGCGACGAGCAGGTCGTTCCACACCCACAGGAACTGGAAGATGCCGAGCGACGCGATCGCGGGCTTGGCCAGCGGGAACACGATGGTGGCGAAGATCCGCCACTCCGGTGCGCCGTCCATCCGCGCCGCCTCGAGCAGGCTGCGCGGGATGCCCACGAAGAAGTTGCGCAGCAGGAAGATGGCGAACGGCAGGCCGAACGCCACATGGAACAGCACGACCCCCAGGATCGAGCCGAAGATGCCGAGGGCGCCGTACAGCTTGGCGATGGGGATCAGCGCGATCTGCACCGGGACGACCAGCAGGGCGATGACCACGAGGAACACCGTGTCCCTGCCGGGGAAGTCGATCCAGGCGAACGCGTACGCCGCCATGGCCGCGATGCCGATCACCAGCACGGTCGAGGGCACCGTGATCAGCACCGTGTTCCAGAACGACGAGCTGAAGCCCGACGCCAGCAGGTTCGAGTAGTTCTCGAACGTGAGCTGCGCCGGTTTGGCGAACAGCGTCCACCAGCCGGAGGAGTTGTTGTCGGTCTCGCTCCGCAGGGAGACGACCAGCAGGCCCAGGGTCGGGATCAGCCAGAACAGTGCGACCAGGACCATGAACACCTGCACCACGCCGCCGCCGACGCGATCGATCACCCGCGTGAGCAGGTTGCTCGGCACGGCCTGTGCCTGCCGGGATTCGGCCAGGGTCGTCATGCCTCGTCCCTCCTGAACCGGCGGATGTTGAAGATCATGAACGGCACCACCAGGATGAGCAGGAAGATCGACAATGCGCTACCCAGGCCCTGGTTGCCTCCGCCGCCGAACGAGACGCGCCACATCTCCAGCGCGATGACGTTCGCCTGCGGTTGCACCGATCCGGGGGCGATGATGAACACAAGGTCGAAGACCTTGAGCACATTGATGATCATGGTGACGAACACGACGAGCAGCACCGGCGACAGCAGCGGCACCGTGATCCGGCGGAACACCTGCCACTCGGTCGCGCCGTCGATCCTGGCCGCCTCCAGGGCGTCGCGCGGGATCGCCGACAGCCCGGCCGCGATCATCACCATCGCGAACCCGGCCCACACCCAGATGTACGCGCCGATGATCGCGGGGGTGATCAGTGTCGGACCCAGCCAGGTGAGCCCGTTGAACCGCGCCGCGAAGTTCGACTGCGGCAGCCGTATCTCATAGGAGCCGGCCGGCAGGCCGGTGAAGCGGAACGTGCCGTCGGCCGCGGTCTCGGTCGTCGCCTTGACCGTGCCGCCGGACACCGCTTCGACCGTGATGCCGCCGAGCCCCTTCTCCTGCGGGTCGATCTGGTTGATCGTGCCGCCGCCGCCCCGGACCACGTCGAGCCAGACGGTGCCGGTCAGGCCGTCGCCGCCGGGGGCGGCCTTGGCGGGCGGGAGGTCCTTGACCACGTCCTGGCTGAGGCCGACGAGCGGGATCAGCACCGGTGTGCCCGGCTGCGCCGGCTGCCGGGCCACCACCGCGCCGTTCCGTACGACCGCGGGCGCCTGGTCGTTCTCCCGCGGCCGGGCGCCGGGATAGCTGGAGCCGGAGGCGAACGCGTCGTGGACGGTGGTGATGATGGCGTTGGCGACGCCCTTGTCGGGGTCCTGCTCGTAGACGAGGCGGAAGATGACCCCGGCGGCGAGCAGGGAGACGGCCATCGGCATGAACAGCACGAGCTTGAACGCCGTGGCCCAGCGGATGCGCTCGGTGAGGACCGCGAAGATCAGACCGAGCGCGGTGACGATGATCGGGGCCACCACGACCCAGATGATGTTGTTCCTGATCGTGGTGAGCGTGGAGGAGTCGGTGAAGATCGAGATGTAGTTGCCCAGTCCGACGAAGCGGTCGCCGGTCGCGTCGTACAGGCTGCGCCAGATCGAGTAGATGATGGGATAGACCATCCACGCGGCGAGCAGCAGCAGCGCGGGCAGCAGGAACAGTACGGCCAGCTTCGGCGACGGGCCGAGCCTGACGGGCTTCTTCGCGGCGGTCGCGGCGTCCGGGGCCGAGGACTTCGCGGAACCGGAGGATGCGGGGGAACTCGGGGAGTTCGGGGAAGGATCTGCAGGGGTCTCGCGGGGGCCGGGGG
>JADGHC010000709.1 GCA_019689655.1 Microbispora sp. | reverse complement strand
GCCTGATCCCGCCCCGCCCTTCCGTCAGCGCGTCGCGGGGGCGAGCATGCCGACGAGATCGGCGGCGTCGAGCATGCGGACCACATCGGGGTCGAGGCGGGCGGGATGCAGGGCGTAGACCTGCGCCCCCTCCCTCACCGGCACGTCGTCGTGCAGCACCACGGCGAGATCCGCTTCCGGCGGACCGCCCTCCGGCCCCGGGGCGGCCTCCCGCCGTGCCCCGAGGCGGGACGCGAACGCGGCGGCGTCCTCGCCGGGGCGGCGCGTGTACCGGCTCACGGCGCCGTCGCGGTGCCGTACGACGACCTCGCGGGCGCGGGCGGCGGCGTGCCAGCAGGCGACCTCCCACAGGGTGACGCGCTCGCCGAGGCCGTAGGCGTCCTCGGCCGCCGCGCCCAGGCGGGCGAGCTGCTCTTCGTATCCGTACACGTTGTGGAACGCGCCGAACGCGGACACGTTGAGGTCCACCCAGCGCATCGTGCGCGACCAGAGGTCGGCGACGAGCGGGACGAGGATCTTGGCCGGACCGGTCAGGTCGAAGCGCTGCCGTACGGCGAGCGGGTCGAACAGCCCGTCCGGATCGTCCATGAACCCGGCGAAACCGCGGACCAGCTCGTCGAACGGCACGTTGTTGTAGCTGAACACGATGGGCATCACGTATCGGCCGCCGAACGCGCGCAGCGCCGCCACGTCGAGGTCCACGAACTCCGACGCGCCCAGCGGCTCCGGTGCGGAGGTCAGATCCCCGGAGTGGACGGCGGCGCTCCCGCCGAGCCGCAGGTTCGTGTAGTCGCACAGCCCGCGGAACCGCCACCGCTCGTCGAACACCGCAACCGACAGGTCCAGGTCGACCGCCTGATCCGCGGGCTGCGCCCAGTGCAGGAACAGCCGGATGCGCGCGCCGCCCGGCAGCGGGCGCACGCTCCCGCGCGGCAGCCGTACCAGCGAGGCCGAGGCGGACCGCTCGGCCTGCGGCGCGAGCAGGTCGGTCAGCTCCTCGTCCAGCAGCGCGGTCTCGACGGGCGGCAGCGCGGCGGCCCGGCGCAGCATCTCGCCGGTCAGCACGGCGGACAGGGTGGCCACGGTCTCGGGGGCGATCTCCGCGCGGACGTCGGGCTCGGTCCAGAACCGGGCCGCTCCCCCGCGCGGCAGGAACATCCGCGTCCCGCCCGGCGGCGTGCGCAACTGGCCCAGCGTGGCGATCAGCACGGCCGGGGAGACATACGGCACGGCCGCGTGCAGGGCCTCGGCCAGCTCGGCGGCGGGCACGCGGCGGGCGAGATCCGCGGTGCGCCGCAGCAGCTCCCCCGGCCGCCGCGCGAGCAGGGCGAGGGCCTCGTGGGGATCGGTCCGCAGCGCGGCCTCGAACCGACCCGCGAAGGTGCGGGCGCGCAGCCGTACGCCGTCGAACGACAGCAGCTCCCCGTGGGCCGCCGCACGCTCCAGCAGGAAGTCCGCCATCGGCGTGCCCTTGCGCAGCGGGGTGCCGCGCAGCACGGCGAACGCCAGGGCCGCGTCCGGGTAGCGCCGGTGGAACTCGTGCGGGTGCAGCACCTCCGCCATGTGCCGCCACTGCGGGGCGTACCGGTGCAGGTCCTCGATCAGGTACGGCAGCGCCTGCCGGTCCAGCGCGGCCAGGAGCGCGCGGCGCACCGGCCTGGGCAGGCTCGTGCGGCGCGGGAGGCGGGTGCGCAGCCCGGGGTCGCCGCCCATGAGGGCGTGGAGCAGCCGCAGCACGTCGGTCGCCGTGTCGGCGTGCCGCGCGAGCAGGTCCAGGTCGCCGTGGCGTACGGCCGTGGCGAGGACGAGGGCGCGGGTCTCGCGGGCCGGGATCCGCTCGGGCAGCCAGCCGGCGGATTCGGGCCAGAAGCGATCGACGATCTCGGCGACGACCTCCCTGTCCTCCGCGCGCGGCGCCGCCTGCCGGGACAGCAGCGAGCCCAGCAGGTCGCGGGCCCGGGCGGCGGGATCGTCGCACAGCCCGAGCAGGGTCAGCGTCTCGGGTATCCGGACGTTCCGCCCGACGGCGTGGGCGTAGACGTCGCCGGCCGGGCGGAGGAAAGGATCGCCGGGGGCGATCCGCCGGTGGCAGATCGGGCAGGCGCTGTAGTCCGCCCCGTCCCAGCACGCGCGGCAGACGAGGTGCGCGCACGGGGACACCGGGTGGACGACGCCGACCTCCCCGCACAGCACGCACGGCTGCTCCGGCCGCTGGAGCAGCACGGAGAACACCCTGCGGACGAACAGCGCCGCCGTGTCGGCGGGGACCGACTCCGGGAAGCGGCGAAACAGCGGTATGTGCCGGACGTGCCCGCCCAGCCGGGCCGACAGGGCGGAGACGAGCGCCCGGCCCGCGTGCCCCAGCTCCGTGGCGTCAAGCTCGGCCAGCCGGGCACGCAGCGGCGCGCTCAGCACGTACCCGAGCGAGAGCAGGTCCGCCTCCAGCGCGATAACCCCGTCGGCGACGGCGACGAGAGGCCGGTCGCGGCGGGACGGACGAGACGATCGGCCCCGGCCCGCGCTGCCCGCGGCGACGGACTTCCGTGCGGCGGCGGGGACGAGCAGGCCGGGGGCGACCAGCCGCTCCCGCAGCAGCAGCTCCGCCAGCCGGTCCACGGGCATCCTCCCTTGTGTACGAGACGGGCACCGGGAAGTAAGAGAGGGGCGGAGAGCGGACGCACTACACGATTTAAGAGATCGGAGAAGGAAGCACATCCAGGAGCCGCCCCTCGGCCTCCCACCCTAGCC
>JADGHC010000708.1 GCA_019689655.1 Microbispora sp. | reverse complement strand
GGCGAGGCGGTGGTTCTCCTCCCCCGGCTGGAACAGGACCAGGCCGGTATCGCCTTCCGCGATCCGCGCCAGGGCCTCGGCATGCGGCATCCAGGGCAGGGCCTCGATTCGGTCAGCCAGGCCGAGTTCGGCGGCGCGGGCCTGGAATTCCGGCCCGCTGCCATCGGTGAAGCGGCCGATCAGGCGGAGGCGCGTGCTAGGCGGCGAAAGGGCCAGCGCCTCCAGCATCTGCGGCCAGCCGCGGGCGCGGGTGAGGGCGCCGGCATGGACCAGGGTGAGCGGACCGGGCCCATGGATGCGCGGCGCGACCGGCACTGGCTGCGCGTAATTGCGCACCGGGATGGTGCGGTCGGGCGCGGCGAAATCGGCATCCAGCCCGTCCTTCGCCACCACCACCGCATCGGCGGCGCGGCCGGCCAGCCTGCAGAAGCCACGCAGCGCGGCGCGGGCGAGCGGCCGCAGCGGGGCGGGCAGGCGGGAGTCCAGGCGGCTCGGATAGTGCTCATGCACGTCGATCACCACGCGGGCGCCACTCCGGCGTGCGGCGAGCAGGGCGGCGATCCAGGCATCCGGCTCGCTGGCATGCAGCACCGCCGCACCGCTTCGGGCGGCCCGCCGGGTCAGGGCAGGCAGGCCGCGCAGCCGGCCGAGCCAGCCGGGGCGGCGGGGATAGGTTTCGATGGCGACGCCCTCGACGGCGCGCGGCGTAGTGGACAGGCCGGGAGCCAGGTGCCGCACCCGCCAGCCGGCAGCGGCCAGTGCCGCGCCCTCCTTGCGCACCACCCGGATGTCATCCGGCGGATGCGCCGCGGAGAGGAGGAGGACGAGAGGGGTGGCGGTCACAACGCGAGGCCCAGGAATTCCGCCAGATGCGCCACCATCCGTGCCCCCGCCTGCCCGTCCCAGAGCGGGATCGGCCGGGCGTGCGGCCAGGCGCCGGCCTGCACCTGGCGCACCGCATCGGCCAGCGACTCGGGCGGGACCAGGCGGCTGGAGCCGGATTCCAGCGTCACCGGCCGTTCCGTGCTCGGGCGCAGGGTGAGGCAGGGGAGGTCGAGGGCCGTTGCCTCCTCCTGCACCCCGCCGCTGTCGCTGGCAACCAGACGGGCGCGGGCCAGCAGGCCAAGGAAGTCGAGATAGGAGAGCGGCGGCAGCAGCCGGATGCCCGCCGGCACCTCCAGCCCATGCGCGGCGAGCCGCGCCCGGGGGCGCGGATGCAGCGGCCAGACCAGGGGCAGCAGCGCCGCGGCCTGTTCCAGCCCGCGCAGCAGGCGGGCGAAGGCGGCCGGATCGTCCACATTCGCGGCGCGGTGCAGGGTGACGATGCCATAGGCGCCGGGGGAAAGTCCCTCCGGCAGCGGCCGGGCGCGGGCGGCGGGCAGGTTGCGCAGCAGCGTGTCCACCATCGCATTGCCGACGGCGCGCAGTCGGGCGGGCGGGTGGCCCTCGGCCAGAAGGCGGGCGGCGCTGGCCTCGTCCGGCGCCCAGAGCAGGGTGGCGATGGCGTCGATGGCGCGGCGGTTGATCTCCTCCGGCATGTCGGCGTCGTCGCAGCGGAGACCAGCCTCCAGATGCGCGACGGGCAGGCCGAGCTTGCGGGCGGCCAGCGCTGCGGCGAGGCTGCCATCCACATCCCCGGCCACTACCACCAGGGCAGGGCGGCGGGCGCGCCAGGCGGCCTCGGCGGCGATCATGCTGCGGCCGGTCAGTTCGGCATGGGTGCCGCCGCCGATGCCGAGCGCGATCTCCGGCGCCGGCAGGCCGAGATCGGCGAGATGGCCGCCGAACAGGGCCGGGTCATGGTGCTGCCCGGTATGGAGCAGGACAGGGCGCAGGCCACGCGGCCCATCCTCCGCCAGCGCGTGCCAGAGGGCGGCGAGCTTCGGCAGGTTGGGACGCGCCGCGGCGACGAGGTGCAGTTCGGGCTGGGACCTGCTCATGCCGGGGCCAGGGCGGCGGCGCTGGCCGGGCGGGCAGCGGATTCGACCACGGCGCAAAAGCGGGCGGCCAGCAGCCGGCGATCCCAGCGGCGCACGGCCTGAGTCCGCGCCGCCCTGCCCAGCGCCGTGCGGCGGGCCGGGTCGGTGGCGAGGGCGGCCAGGGCCTCGCCCAGCGCGGCGGCGTCACCGGGCGGAGTGGCGATGCCGCAGGGGCCGTCGGCCAGCAGGCGGGCGGCGCGGCCGGGAAGATTGGCCACCACCGGCAGGCCGGCGGCCAGGTAGTCCATCAGCTTGTTCGGCGCGGTCCACTCGGCGAATTCCGGCACCGGCGCCAGGCATTGCACGCCGATCTGGCTGCCGGCCAGCAGGGCGGCCAGGCGCGGCTTCGGCAGCGGGTCGAGGAAGGTGACATTCTCCAGCCCCTCCGCCGCCGCGCGGGCGAGGAGGCGCGGCTTCTCCCCGCCCACGCCGACCAGCAGCAGGCGCAGCGGCACCCGCCGCGCCCGCAGCCAGGCCGCAGCATCCAGCAATTGGTCCAGCCCGTTGGCGCGGCCATGCGCGCCGGCATAGACCGCCAGCACCTCCTGCGAGCCCGCCTCCGCTGGCCGCCAGGGCGCGACCTGCGGGCCGAACAGGTCCAGATCGGCGCCGTTCGGCACGACATGCACCATGGCGGGATCGGCGCCATGCGCGACCGCCGTCTCCGCCATCCCCTCGGAGAGCGCCACCACGGCGGCGGCGCGGCGGCAGGCGGCATCGGCCAGCCGGTCCATCGCGGCCCAGAGCGGCGGGGAGCCGATGCCCATGGCG
>JADGHC010000064.1 GCA_019689655.1 Microbispora sp. | reverse complement strand
GGCCCAGGCCGCGTACGCCGAGACGGCCGACAGGCTCTGGGGGACGGCGGCGGGGGCCGCGGCGGAGGCGGTCCCGATCGTGAGCGGCGCGAGGAGCGCGGCTCCGGCGATCACGGACCCGAGCAGGATCTTGCGCAACGGAAACTCCCGGTGTGGGGGGTAAAGGATAGGAAAGTTTCCTATTAGTTGCCAGAGTAGGCAAAGGCCGCGAGGGGGTCAACGCCCTCGCGCGCCCGCTAAGCGTCGTTTAAGGCTCCGCTAAGGTCGCCCCCGCGGGAGAGGCGCCGTTCCCGCCCCTCGTCAGAGGCTCCCCGTGCGTACAACCACCGGTTGTGACCGGGTGGCCCGGCGGTTGTTTGATCCCCGGTCATGGGGCTCGCTTTGATGCTTCGAGTCGCGAATCGGTTGTGCGGCATCGGTGGTGCGGGCGAGTGACGAGGGGCGTCGGACATGCGGAACGGGCACCGGCTGGGGCGGCGGTTCGGATGGCTCTGGGCGGCGTACGGGACCAGCGCGCTCGGCACGTGGCTCGCCTTCGACGCGTTCCCGCTGATCGCGATCCGGGTGCTGCACGCCGGCCCGGAGCAGGTCGCGGCGCTGTCCGCCGTCGGGGCGGCGGTGGGCGCGGCCGTGGCGGTGCCGCTGGGCCCGTGGGTGGAGTTCCGCCGCAAGCGGCCGGTGCTGATCGGGATGGACCTGGTGCGGTGCGCGGCGCTGCTGACGATCCCCGCCGCGTACGCGCTGGGTGCTCTTTCCTTCGTCCAGCTCCTGCTGGTCTCGGTGGTCGCCGCCGCGGCCGACATCACCTTCCGCGCCGCCTCCGGCGCGTACCTGAAGACGCTGGTGCCGGCCGGGGACCTGCTCGTCGCCAACGCCCGGTTCGAGTCCACCTCCTGGACGACCACGATCATCGGACCGCCGCTGGGCGGCGCCCTGATCGGGCTCTTCGGCCCGGTGGCGACGGTGGTGGCCGACGCGGTCAGTTACCTGCTGTCGGCCCTGGGCATCCGCGCGACGGGCGGCCGGGAGCCGCGGCCGGAGCACCGGGAGACCGCCCGCATGCGGGCCACCGACCTGCTCGACGGCTGGCGTCACATCCTCGCCGACCCGGCGCTGCGTCCCCTGTTCTTCAACACCGCCGTGTTCAACGGCCTGGTGATGGCCACCGGCCCGCTGCTGGCCGTCTTGATGCTCGGCGGGCTCGGGTTCGCGCCGTGGCAGTACGGCCTCGCCTTCGCCGCGCCCTCGGTCGGTGGACTGGCCGGCTCGCGGCTGGCCCGGCCGCTCGTCGCCCGGTTCGGGCAGCACCGGGTGCTGGTCGCGACCGGCGTGCTGCGTGCGCTCTGGCCCGTCGGCCTGGCCTTCGTGGGAGCGGGCACCGGAGGGTTGCTGCTGGTGATGGGCGTGGAGTTCGGGCTCATCTTCTGCTGCGGGGTCTTCAACCCCGTCTACGCCACCTACCGCCTCGAACGCACCGCGACCGGCCGGGTCACCCGCACGCTGTCCGTCTGGGCCGTGACGACCAGGGCCTCGACCGCGCTCCTGACGGCGGTCTGGGGCGTGCTGGGCGGCCTGCTCGGCCCGCGTACGGCCGTCGGCCTGGCAGGCGTGCTCCTGCTGGCGACCCCGCTGCTGCTACCGCGGCGCGCCGCGCCGCCGCTCCCCGCCGAACATCCCGCCAAGTCGCCCGCCGGACACCCCGCCAAGACGTCCGCCGGACATCCTGCCGAGCCGCCCGCCGAGCCGGAGCCCGCACCGAGCCGCTCCTGACCGCGCGCTCAGGGCTCGGCGGCGACCTCGGGGCGGGCCCGCTCCTGCTCCGTCTCCGGGCTCGCGGCCGCGGGGCCGTCCGCCGGGCGCAGCCACACGACGCCGAGCGGCGGCACGCGCAGCCGGGCCGAGCAGGGCAGCCCGTGGTGCGGGACCTCGACCGCCTCGACCACGCCCATGTTGCCGACGCCGCTGCCGGCGTACTCGTACGCGTCGGTGTTGAGGATCTCCTCCCACCGCCCCGGGACGGGCAGGCCGAGGTGGTAGTCCTCATGGGGGACGCCGGCGAAGTTGGCGACGCAGGCCAGCACCGAGCCGTCCGCGCCGTACCGCAGGAACGACAGCACGTTGCCGGAGGCGTCGTCGGCGTCGATCCAGCGGAAGCCCTCGTGGGTGTGGTCGCGGGAGTGCAGCGCGGGCGACTCCCGGTAGATGCGGTTGAGGTCCCGCACCAGGCGCCGCACGCCCTGGTGGTAGTCGAAGTCCAGCACCCACCAGTCGAGGCCGTGCGCCTCCGACCATTCGGCTCCCTGGCCGAACTCGCCACCCATGAACAGCAGCTTCTTGCCCGGGTGGGCCCACATGAAGCCGTACAGCGCGCGCAGGTTGGCGAAGCGCTGCCACTCGTCGCCCGGCATCTTGCCCAGCAGCGACCCCTTGAGATGGACGACCTCGTCGTGCGACAGCGGCAGCACGAAGTTCTCCGAGAAGGCGTACATCAGGGAGAACGTCATCTGGTGGTGGTGATACTGCCGGTAGATCGGCTCCCGGGACATGTAGCTGAGCGTGTCGTGCATCCAGCCCATGTTCCACTTGAAGCCGAAGCCGAGCCCGCCGAGGTACGTCGGCCGCGACACGCCGGGCCAGGCGGTCGACTCCTCCGCGATCGTCACGATCCCCGGCTCCTCGCGGTAGACGACGGAGTTCATCTCCTTGAGAAACTCGATCGCGTCGAGGTTCTCCCTGCCGCCGTAGACGTTGGGGGTCCACTCGCCCTCGCGGCGCGAGTAGTCGAGGTAGAGCATCGAGGCCACCGCGTCCACGCGCAGCCCGTCGACGTGGAACTCCTTGAGCCAGTAGAGCGCGTTGGCCACCAGGAAGTTGCGCACCTCGTTGCGGCCGAAGTCGAAGACGTACGTGCCCCAGTCGGGGTGGATGCCGCGTGAGGGGTCGCCGTGCTCGTACAGCGGCGTGCCGTCGAAGCGGGCCAGGGCCCACTCGTCCATGGGGAAGTGCGCGGGCACCCAGTCCACGATCACCCCGATGCCGGCCCGGTGCAGCTCGTCCACGAGGTGGCGGAAGTCGTCGGGGGAGCCGAACCGGGAGGTCGGGGCGTAGTAGGAGGTCACCTGGTAGCCCCACGAGCCGCCGAACGGGTGCTCGGCGACCGGCAGGAACTCCACGTGCGTGAACCCCATGTCCTTCACGTACGCGACCAGCTCCCGGGCGAGATCGCGGTAGGACAGGCCGGGCCGCCAGGAGCCCAGGTGCACCTCGTAGATGCTCATCGGCCCGGTCAGGGCGTCGCGCGACGGCCGGGCCGCCATCCACTCCCCGTCGCGCCACTGGTAGGCGGACTTCTCCACGATGCTGGCGGTCGCCGGGGGGACCTCGGTGCGGCGGGCCATCGGGTCGGCCTTCTCCCGCCAGATCCCGTCGAGGCCGAGGACCTGGAACTTGTACCGCGTGCCCTCGCCGACCTCGGGGAGGAACAGCTCCCACACACCCGACCGGCCGAGGGAGCGCATGGGGTGGGCGGCGCCGTTCCAGTGGTTGAAGTCGCCGATCACCCGCACGCCCTGGGCGTTCGGCGCCCACACCGAGAACGCCGTGCCGTCCACGTCCTCGTGGCGCATCACCCGCGCCCCGAGCACCTCCCACAGCCGCTCGTGCCGGCCCTCGCCGATCAAGTGCAGGTCGAGCTCGCCCAGCGTCGGCCAGTGCCGGTACGGATCGTCGGTCTCGTACGGCGGCGCGTCCGGATAGGTGATGCGCAGACGGTAGTCGGGGATCTTGTCCAGGCCCGGGATGGTCACCTCGAACACCCCGTGGGCGACGTGGCGCAGTTCGTGGGCCGTGCCGTCCACCAGCGCCTCGACCTTCTCCGCGAAGGGACGCAGGGCCCTGATCGTGACGCCGTCGGGCCCGGGGTGGGCCCCCAATATCGAGTGGGGGTCGTGGTGCCCGCCCCCCGCCAGCCGGTCCAAGTCCATGTCGCCCAACCTGCCCTAGATAGACCCTTGCGAACACCCCGATCCTGTCAGCGGAACGCCGCGAGCGGGATGGGCAGCCACGACGGACGGTTGCGCGCTTCGTAGACGACCTCGTACACCGCCTTGCTCAGCTCCAGGGCGCGCAGCAGCACCGCGTCGTCGCCGCGGATGCGCCCGCCGCCCGCCGAGTAGCCGGCCAGGAACGCGGCCCGGTTGCGCTCCGCCCACTCCCTGGCCCGGCTCTCCAGCTCGCCGGCGTCCGGACGCCCGGCCAGCAGGTGCCGTGCGGCGTAGTCGAACGAGCGCAGCATGCCCGCGACGTCACGCAGCGGCGAGTCCAGCGCCCGCCGCTCGGCCAGCGGCTGGCCCGGCTCGCCCTCGAAGTCGAGCACCACCCAGTCGGTCATGGTCCGCATGACCTGGCCCAGGTGGTAGTCGCCGTGCACGCGCTGCACCGGGATCTCGTGGCCGAGGTCGGACAGCCGGTCGAACGCCTCCGCGGCCACGCCGGCGTGCTCGCCGAGGGGCGGCACCTCGGCGACCGCCAGGTCCAGCCGGCGGCGGAACCGCTCGGTCATCCGCTTGATCTCGGGCGGCTCTATCGTCCCCGTGGGGAAGGCCCGCGCGAGCTCGCCGTGCACCTGCGCGGTGGCCAGCCCGAGCCGCCGCGCCTCGGCGGCGAAGTCGCCGCCGGCGTCCTCCGCGGGCATGCCCTCGGGGCAGGCGTAGAGGTCGCGCACGCTGGTCAGCGCCATCGCCCAGCCCTCGGTGGCGTGCTGCAGGTACTCCTGCATGATCGCCAGGGTGGTCGGCTCGCCCGTGAGCGTGGTCTCGATCCAGCCGTACGGCTTGGCCACATGGGTGGAGCCCGCGTCGGCGAGCGCCGTGACGATCTCCAGCTCGGGGTTGATCCCCGGGGTGAGCTGGCGGAACAGCTTGAAGATGTACTTGTCGCCGTACACCAGTGAGGTGTTCGACTGCTCCGCGGTCAGCACGAGGCTGCGCAGCGAGGTGTCGATCTCCACCCCGCGGGCGCGGTGGAAGGCGAGGCCGCCGAACCGGCGGTCCCCGGCCATGCCCTCCAGCAGGTGCCCCGTCAGGGCGGCGTCGTGCAGTGCGTCGTAGACCTCCACCTCGCGGCCGTCGCGGCGGCATCCGCCGATCCTGGCGTGTTCGAGCCGGTCGGGCAGGCGTTCGCGCAGCCCGACCGGGATCTGGTAGCGCGTGCGCTGGTCCCCCTGCCGTACGCACACGATCAGATGGAGCATCGCCGGGTCCCCGGCGGCGATCTCGATCTCGGAGTCGATGGACAGGTCGTCGATGGCGCGCCCCTTGCCGGCGAACCACCGCTGCCCGGTGATCCAGCCGGCGAGGAGTCCCTGAAGCGAAGTCGTCACTCCTCCTTCGTGGCGGCCGTCCGATCCGCGTCCGGCCTGTGCGGTACGGGCAGTGTGAACCAGTAGAACCCATGCCCCGGGAGCGTCAAAAGATACGGAAGCTCGCCGATCGGAGGAAAGGGGACTCCGCCCATGCACTCGACCGGCGTGGTCCCCTCGAACCTGCGCAGGTCGAGCTCCACCGGCTGGGGGAAGCGGGACAGGTTGTTGACGCACAGGACCCGGTCGTCGCCCAGCTCCCGCACGAACGCGAGCACGCTCGGGTTGGACGAGTTCAGCTCGGTGAACTCGCCGAGGCCGAACACCGGGTGACGCTTGCGGATCTCGATCATCCGCTTGGTGAAGTGGAGCAGCGAGCTGGTGCTCTTCTGCTGCGCCTCGACGTTGATCGCCTGGTACCCGTAGATCGGGTCCATGATCACCGGCAGGTAGAGCCGGCCGGGGTCGCAGGTGGAAAAGCCCGCGTTGCGGTCGGGCGTCCACTGCATCGGCGTGCGGACGCCGTCCCGGTCGCCGAGCCAGATGTTGTCGCCCATGCCGATCTCGTCGCCGTAGTAGAGCACCGGCGAGCCGGGCAGGCTGAGCAGCAGCGCGGTGAACAGCTCGATCTGGTTGCGGTCGTTGTCCAGCAGCGGCGCGAGCCTGCGGCGGATGCCGACGTTCGCCCGCATCCGGGGATCCTTGGCGTACTCGGAGTACATGTAGTCGCGCTCTTCGTCGGTCACCATCTCGAGCGTCAGCTCGTCGTGGTTGCGCAGGAAGATGCCCCACTGGCAGTTGTCGGGGATCTTGGGGGTCTGGGCCAGGATCTCCGAGATGGGGTACCGCGACTCTCGCCGTACGGCCATGAAGATGCGCGGCATCAGCGGGAAGTGGAAGGCCATGTGGCACTCGTCGCCGCCGGAGACCGGGTCGCCGAAGTACTCCACCACGTCGGCCGGCCACTGGTTGGCCTCGGCCAGCAGCACCCGGTCCGGGTAGAGGCGGTCCACCTCGGCCCGGATCTTCTTGAGGTACGCGTGGGTCGCCGGCAGGTTCTCGCAGTTGGTGCCCTCCTGCTCGAACAGGTACGGGATCGCGTCGAGCCGGAAGCCGTCGATGCCGAGGTCGAGCCAGAAGCGGATGACCTCCATCATCGCGTCCTGCACCGCCGGGTTCTCGTAGTTGAGGTCCGGCTGGTGGTGGAAGAAGCGGTGCCAGTAGTACTGCCCGCGGACCGGGTCGTAGGTCCAGTTGGACGACTCGCTGTCGATGAAGATGATCCGGGCGTCTTTGTACTTCTCGTCCGTGTCGCTCCAGACGTAGAAGTCGCCGTACGGGCCGTCGGGGTCGTGGCGGGACGCCTGAAACCACGGGTGCTGGTCGCTGGTGTGGTTCATGACCAGGTCGGCGATGACGCGGATGCCGCGCTTGTGCGCCTCGTCGACCAGCTTGATGAAGTCCGCCAGGTCGCCGAAGTCCGGGAGGATCTTCATGTAGTCGGAGATGTCGTACCCGCCGTCTTTGAGGGGGGACTCGTACAACGGGAGCAGCCAGAGGCAGTCGATGCCGAGCCACTGGAGGTAGTCCAGCTTCTCGATGAGACCGCGGATGTCGCCGGTGCCGTCGCCGTTCGAGTCGGCGAAGCCCCTGATAAGCACCTCGTAGAAGACAGCCCGCTTGTACCAATACCGATCCCGCGGTTCCTCCTTGGTGAAGGTGTTCGGGACGGGTGTGGTGTGGCTGGGCTGCGTGTGACTGGACTGAGGTGTCGTCGAGCTCACCTTTTGACTCCCCGGATGTGCCGAGCTGCGCTCACGGGCGGTGCGCTGACCCGTGGCGGAGCGTGAGGATGTGTGCGGGATGGATGTGCGGGTCGAGGCGCACGTAGTTCGCCTGCCCCCACCGGTACGACTCGCCCGACAGTTGGTCGTCCACGACGAACTCGGCATGCCAGTCGAGACCGAGGGCCGGCATGTCGAGCCAGACCGTCGCCTCGCGTGTGTTGTGCGGATCCAGATTGACGACGGCCAGCACTACATCGCCTAGTCCGTGCCGTCGTGAGGCCGTGTCGTAGGCGCCGGGCAGCCGCTTTGAGAAGCAGATGATGTCCGGCTGGTCGACGTTGTGGAACCGTAGGTTACGCAATTCCTGGAGCGCCGGGTGGGCTCTTCTCAACAAATTGAGCTGGGTAATGAACGGGGCAAGGCTGCGGCCCTCACGTTCCGCCTTCGCCCAGTCACGCGGCTTGTACTGGTATTTCTCGCTGTCGAGGTACTCCTCGCTGCCGGGACGGACCGGAACGTTCTCGGCCAGCTCGTACCCGGAGTAGACACCCCACGTGGGGGCCAGCAAAGCGGCCAGAACCGCCCGGATCTTGAACGCCGGCACGCCCCCGTGCTGAAGGTACTCGTGCAGGATGTCGGGCGTGTTGACGAACAGGTTCGGCCGCAGGTAGTGCGAGGTCTCGTGGGCCAGCTCCCGCAGGTACTCCTCCACCTCGGCCTTGGAGTTGCGCCAGGTGAAGTACGTGTACGACTGGTGGAAGCCGATCTTGGCGAGGGTGCGCAGCATGGCCGGGCGGGTGAACGCCTCGGCGAGGAACAGGACGTCGGGATCGGTCGCGTTGATGTCGGAAAGCAGCCGCTCCCAGAACCGGACCGGCTTGGTGTGCGGGTTGTCCACCCGGAAGATCCGCACGCCGTGGTCCATCCAGTAGCGGACCACCCGCTTGACCTCCGCGTAGATGCCCTCGGGGTCCTTGTCGAAGTTCAGCGGGTAGATGTCCTGGTACTTCTTCGGCGGGTTCTCGGCGTACGCGATCGAGCCGTCGGCCCGGATGTTGAACCACTCGGGGTGCTCCTTGACCCAGGGGTGGTCGGGGGAGCACTGGAGCGCGAGGTCGAGGGCGATCTCCATGCCCAGCTCGCGCGCCGTGGCCACGAACTCGTCGAAGTCCTCGATCGTCCCCAGATCGGGATGGATCGCGTCGTGCCCGCCGTCCTGTGAACCGATGGCCCAGGGCGACCCGGGGTCGTACTGGTCGGCGGTCAGGGTGTTGTTGCGGCCCTTGCGGAACTGCACGCCGATGGGGTGGATCGGCGGCAGGTAGACCACGTCGAAGCCCATCGCGGCGATCGCCGGGAGCCGCTTGGCCGCGGTCTTGAACGTCCCCGACTTGGGCGGGGCGCCCTCCTCGACCACGGCTCCCTCGGAGCGGGGGAAGAACTCGTACCACGAGCCGAACAGCGCCCGCCGCCGGTCCACCTTGATCCGGTTGCGGCCCGACCGGGTGAGCAGGTCGCGCAGCGGGTGCGCGGCGATCAGCGCGGCCGTCTCGGGCATCTGGGTCACCGCGAAGCGCGCCCTGGGGTCCAGCGCCTCGTCGCGCAGGCGGGCCGCGACGGCCAGCAGCGCGGCCCGGTGCCCGCAGGAGCCGCCCGCCTTCGCCGCCTCGCAGTCGGCCGCCCGCACGCCCTTGGCCGCCCGCTCGAACAGCCGGGCGCCTTCCTCGCACATGAGGTCGGCGTCCATGTTGCGGGGGATCTTGATGCCCGCGTCGTGCATCCAGGTGGCGATCGGATCACTCCAGGCCTCCACCCGGAACTGCCACATGCCCTCGGTGGGCAGCGTCACCTCCACGCTCCACCGGTCGGTGCCCGGCGCGATCTCGCGCATGGGCAGCATCCGGCCCGGCGTTCCGCTGGGATCGATCAGCACGACACCGGCGGCGACCGCGTCGTGTCCCTCGCGGAACACGGTCGCGCTGATCTCGAAGGTCTCTCCGGCGGCGGCCTTGGCGGGCCATTGGCCGCAGTCGACGACGGGCTGGATGTCCAGGATGGGAATGCGTCCGATCATCGTCACTTCGTAGTCGAGGGCGGCACACCGGGTACCGCCGGGGCTTGCGGGGCAGGATCGGCCGGGCAGGTCAAGTGATCTTTACGGGTCCACGATGTAAGATCACGGGACACTCCCTCGTGGTCAGACGGGCAGGCGAGACGGCGGAGCCGCTGGCCGCGGCCCCTTCTTCGTTCATACAGGGGTTGCCCCAATAGTCCACTCTTACCCCTGCGGAACAAAAGACCGCCCACCGTGTTTGGGACGGCGCTCCGGGGAGATCGATCATTGCGTGCCGGCCACCGCCGTCCGGTGCGGGCATCACCAGGTCAAGGGTACTTTGGTGTGGTTTGAACCGGTTTGTCGAAGTGAAGGGAGTATCCGAACGTCCCCGGTTCGCCTGATCGCCGTGCCGTAGGCGCGGCGATGCCGTCAACGAGTTGATTCGGTCGCGCGTCGTGGCGCTGAGTAACTAGGGTCTGGCCTCGTGAGAGCTATCCGCAGGTTCACTGTCCGAACCGTTCTTCCCTCGCAGCTCGCACCCTTGGGGGAGCTGGTCCAGAACCTCCGATGGTCGTGGCACCCCGAGACCCTGGACCTGTTCGCCGAGGTGGATCCCGAGGTCTGGGAGCGTGTCGAGCACGATCCCGTCGCGCTGCTCGGCGCGGTCGAGGCCGACAGGCTGCGCGCGCTCGCCCAGGACCGGCGTTTCCTGCGCCGCCTGGCCGACGCCGCCGACGACCTGCGCGAGTACATGACCGCCCCGAGGTGGTACCAGTCGCTGGAGGGCGCGCCGAAGGCGATCGCCTACTTCTCGCCCGAGTACGGCATCTCCGCCGCCCTGCCGCAGTACTCCGGCGGCCTCGGCATCCTGGCCGGCGACCACCTGAAGGCCGCCAGCGACCTGGGTGTGCCGATTCTGGGCGTGGGCCTGCTCTACCGGCACGGCTACTTCACGCAGTCGCTGTCGGCCGAGGGCTGGCAGTTGGAGCACTATCCGTCGCTCGACCCGGGCGGCCTGCCGCTCACGCTGCTCAAGGAGGGGGACGGGACGCCGGCCCGGATCAGGATCGGCCTGCCGGAGGGGCGCATCCTGCACGCCCAGATCTGGGTGGCGCAGGTGGGCCGGGTGCCGCTGCTGCTGCTCGACTCCGACGTGGCCGAGAACGACTCGGTCGCCAGGGACGTGACCGACCGCCTGTACGGCGGGGGCGGCGACCACCGGCTGATGCAGGAGCTTCTGCTCGGCATCGGCGGGGTGCGGGCCATCCGGGCCTACTGCCGGATCACCGGCCACCCGGAGCCGGAGGTGTTCCACACCAACGAGGGCCACGCCGGTTTCCTCGGCCTGGAGCGCATCCGCGAGCTCACCGAGGCCCGCCTGTCGTTCGAGGAGGCGTTGGAAGCCGTACGCGCGGGCACGGTGTTCACCACGCACACGCCGGTGCCCGCGGGCATCGACCGGTTCCCGATGGAGATGATCGCCCGGCAGTTCGGCGGGTCCAACGCGTGGCCGACGGTGCCGGTGGACCGCATCCTGCGGCTCGGCGCCGAGCCCGATGGGCCGGACGCGGACCCCGGGGTGTTCAACATGGCGGTCATGGGCATGCGGCTGGCCCAGCGGGTCAACGGCGTGTCGGAGCTGCACGGCCGGGTCAGCCGGGAGATGTTCCAGGGGCTGTGGCCGGGCTTCGACGTGGACGAGGTGCCCATCGGCTCGATCACCAACGGCGTCCACGCCCCGACGTGGGTGGGCCGGGAGATGATGGAGCTCGCCGGCAGGCAGCTCCCCTCGCCGGCCGACGCGACGCAGGGCTGGGAGGGCGCGCACAAGCTCTCCGACGCCGACATCTGGGCGATCCGCGGCAAGCTGCGCGCCCGGCTGGTCGAGGAGGCGCGCCGCCGGCTGCGCAAGTCGTGGCGGCAGCGCGGGGCCAGCGAGGCCGAGCTGGGCTGGGTGGACGAGGCACTCGACCCGAATGTGCTGACGATCGGGTTCGCCCGGCGGGTGCCTTCCTACAAGCGGCTGACGCTCATGCTGAACCAGCCCGACCGGCTGCGCAGGCTGCTGCTCGATCCGGACAAGCCGGTGCAGATCGTCATCGCCGGCAAGGCGCACCCGGCCGACGAGGGCGGCAAGAAGCTCATTCAGCAGATCGTCCGCTTCGCCGACTCCGAGGACGTGCGGCATCGCATCGTCTTCCTGCCCGACTACGACATGGCGCTCGGGCAGCTCATGGTGACGGGCTCGGACGTGTGGATGAACAACCCGCTGCGCCCGCTCGAGGCGTGCGGCACCTCCGGCATGAAGGCGGCGCTCAACGGCGGCCTCAACCTGTCCATCCGCGACGGATGGTGGGACGAGTGGTACGACGGCAACAACGGCTGGGCGATCCCCAGCGCGGACGGCGTGGACGACCCCGCGCGCCGCGACGAGCTGGAGGCCACGGCGCTGTACGACCTCATCGAGCGCGAGGTCGCCGACCGCTTCTACGACCGGGCCGCCGACGGCCTGCCGCGGCGCTGGCTCGAGATGGTCAAGCACACGCTGAGCTCGCTCGGGCCGAAGGTGCTGGCCGGGCGCATGCTGCGCGACTACGTCACCGACCTGTACACCCCGGCGGCGGACTCGGCCCGCGCGCTGGCGGCCGACGGCTACGCCAACGCCCGGCTGTTCGCGGCCTGGAAGCTGCGGGTGGCCAAGGCGTGGCCGGGCGTACGGGTCGAGCACGTGGAGGCGACCGGCGTGGGGGACACCCCCGAGCTGGGGGCCCGGCTGGAGTTGCGGGCCACGATCGCCCTCGGTGAGCTGCCGCCCGAGGACGTCCAGGTTCAGGCCGCGTACGGCCGGGTGGGCGTGCACGACGAGCTGATCTCGCCGGATTACGTGACGCTGAAGGTCGACTCGGTGGGCGACGACGGCCGGGCGTACTACACGGGCGTGGTGCCGCTGGACCGCACCGGGGCCTTCGGCTACAGCGTGCGGGTGGTGCCGTTCCATCCGCTGATGGCGTCCGTGGCGGAGCTCGGCCTGATCGCCGTCCCGGAGGAGCCGGTCGGCATGACCAACGGCACCCTGCGCTGAGCCCCCGGTCACCCCTCTCGCCTCCCGGTCCGCTTCCGTCACAGGTGAGAGGGGTAGACCAGCACCATGGCACAGGCCCTGCACATCGGGATGGTCGCGCCGCCGTGGTACGACATCCCGCCCCGCACGTACGGCGGCATCGAGGCGGTGACCGCCGCTCTGGTCGGCGGTCTGCGGGCACGCGGGCACCGGGTCACCGTCATCGGGGCCGGTCGCGGCGTGGATCTGCGGACCTACGACGAGCCGCCGTCGGCGCGGATCGGTGAGCCGTTCCCGGAGGTGGTGCACGCCGCTGAGGCGGCCCGCCTGCTGCGGGGATTGGACGTGGACATCGTCCACGACCACTCGCTGGCCGGGCCGCTCACCGCCGCGGGGCGGCTCGTGCCGACGGTCGTCACCTGCCACAACGACGTGAGCGGGGAGCTGGGGGACTACTACCGGAGTCTCGGCGAGGACGTGTCCCTGGTGGCCATCTCCTCGGCCCAGCGGGCCCGCGCGCCCGACCTGAACTGGGTGGGGCGGGTGCACAACGCGGTGGACGCCGCGGCGTGGCCGTTCCGGGAGCACAAGGACGACTGGGTGCTGTGGCTGGGGCGGCTCAGCCCGGACAAGGGCGCGCACCTCGCGATCGAGGCGGCGCGGGCGGCGGGGCGCCGGCTCAAGCTGGTCGGCAGGCGCACCGAGCAGGTGGAGCGGGCCTACTTCCGCGAGCGGGTGGAGCCGCTGCTCGGGCCCGACGTCGAATACCTGGGGGAGGCGGACGGCGCGCTGAAAAGCGAGCTGTTCTCCCGGGCCCGGTGCCTGGTGCTCCCGCTGCTATGGGACGAGCCCTTCGGCATGGTCATGATCGAGGCGATGGCCTGCGGCACGCCGGTGGTGGCGCTGCGGCGGGGTGCGGTGCCCGAGATCGTGGTGGACGGGGTGACCGGCTACGTGTGCGACACGCCGGCCGAGCTGCCGGCCGCGATCGAGGCGGTCTCCGCGCTCGACCCGCACGCGGTGCGGGCCCGGGTGGAGCGGCACTTCGACGTGCCCGTGATGGTCGGGGAATACGAGCGGATCTACCAGGCGGTGGCGGCCGCGCCGCCGGCCCGTCCCCGGCGGCCCCTCCCGCTCGGGCGCTGATCTCCCCTCTATGGTTGGGGCCATGGGTGAATTCGTCAGGGTGGAGATCTCCGAGCGCATCGCCACGATCCGGCTCGACCGGCCGAAGATGAACGCGCTGAACCGGCAGGTCCAGGAGGAGATCGCGGAGGCCGCGCGGCTCGTGGACGCGGATCCGGACACGCGCGCGGTCATCGTCTACGGCGGCGAGCGCGTGTTCGCGGCCGGTGCCGACATCAAGGAGATGGCGGTCATGTCCTACGCGGACATGGCCCGGCACTCGCGCACGCTGCAGGACTGCTTCACCGCCGTCGCGCGGATTGGCAAGCCGGTGATCGCCGCGATCACCGGGTACGCCCTGGGCGGCGGTTGCGAGCTCGCCCTGTGCGCCGACTTCCGGGTGGCCGGAGAGAGCGCGAAGCTCGGCCAGCCGGAGATCACCCTCGGGATCATCCCCGGCGCCGGCGGGACGCAGCGCCTGCCCCGGCTCATCGGGCCCGCGCGGGCCAAGGACCTGATCTTCACCGGGCGGCACGTGGACGCCGCCGAGGCGCTCGCCATCGGCCTGGTCGACCGGGTGGTGCCCGACGCCGAGGTGTACTCGGCCGCCCGCGAACTCGCCGCGACCTTCGCCGACGGACCGGCGGCCGCGATCCGGGCGGCCAAGCTCGCGATCGACCACGGCCTGGAGACCGACCTCGACACCGGCCTGGAGATCGAGCGGCTCCAGTTCTCCGGCCTGTTCGCCACCGAGGACGCCCGGGAGGGCATGACCGCCTTCGCCGAAAAGCGCCGCCCCACGTTCACCGGCCGGTGACCTCGCCGCGCCTTCGGCGCGGCTTTGCGCGAGTTCGCACTTTACGCCGAGGAACGATCAAGATTGCCGCTATCGTGGCGGATCATGATGCGGTTGCGAGTGCTGGGCCTGTCACGGCTGCGCCGGGCGCTGCTGTCCCGGCTCGACTCTCGGTACGTCACCAAGCCCGACCACCGGCAGGACATCAAGGACGCCCTGTGGGAGGTCAAGATGCTCCGCCGGGAGGTCGTGGCGCTGCGCGGCGAGGTCGACCGGCTGCGCCGTACGGGCGGGACGGCCGTCAAGCCGGCGCCGGAGCCCAAGGCGGACCCCAAGGCGGCCGAGGCGTACCGGCTGGCGACCGAGACCGCCGAGGCGGTGGACACGCTGCTGCAGAACGAGATGCGCATCTGGCAGGCGATCGACGACCTGTCGGCGCGGGTGGGCGCGCCGGTACGGGCGAGGTGACCGGTCGTGCGGGTGCAGTGGACGCGTGACGCGGACGTCTGGCGGCTGGTCTTCCTGCTCGACGCGGAGGACGAGACGACGGGGGCGTGCACCGACGGGCACCCGATCGAGCTGCGGACCAACTCCTGCCACGTGCGGACCGGGGACGCCGCCCGCTCCCCGCATCCCGACCTGCTCGCGGTCGCCGCGTGGACCGTCGCCGCGCCGTGGGCCAGGCGGCGGGTGACCTTCGACCGGCCGATCTCCCCCGGGCTCGCCGAGGCGCTGCGTACGGGATGGGGCGTGGACGCCGGGCCGGTCGGGGCCGATCCGCGGACCGGCACCCGGCTGGCGATCTCCTACAGCGGCGGCGCGGACTCGATGGCGGTGGCCGCGATGTACCCCGACGCGCCGTTCGTGCACTTCCAGCGGGTGAGCCACCCGCGGGTGCCCAACCGGTGGACGCACTACCGCTCCGACGTGCTGGCCCGGCTGGTACGCAAGACCGGGCGGGAGGTCCACATCGTCAAGTCGGACCTGGAGTTCGTGCTGAGCCGGCCGCGGCCGGGGTTCCCCGAGCACCACGCGGTGACGGTGGGCGCCCTCCTGCTCGCCGACGACCTCGACCTCGGCGGCGTCGCCCTCGGGCACGAGCTGGGGTCGCGCTGGCTCGGCGGCGAGCGCTACACCCACCGCTACAGCCCGGACAATCCCATGTGGTCGGCCGACGGCCCGTGGGGCCGCCTGTACGCCGCCGCGGGGGTCGCGATGGTCCTGCCGGTCGGCGGCCTGAGCGAGCCGGTGACCATGCGGATGGCCATGGAGTCCGACCTCGCGCACCTGGTCCGCTGGTGCCTGCGCGGGGACATGGACGGCCCCTGCACCCGGTGCGCCAAGTGCCTGCGCAAGGAGCTGATCCTCGCGGCCGTGCAGCGGCGGCCGCTCAACACGCCGATCACCGCCACGATGGCCGCCGCCCGCAAGTGGCAGGAGCCGCCGCCGTACGGTGGCCAGGAGACCATCGAGTACGGCTGCGCGCACGTCCCGGGCATCGAAGACACCCCGTTCGCCAAGGCGGCGGAGTATCTGCGGGCCACTCCCGAGTCCGTACGGTGGCTGGAGCACTGCTATCCGCCCGCGCTCCGGGAGATCCCCGAGCCCTGGCGCGCCCCGGTCGAGGCGTACGTCAATGAGAACATCGGGCTGATGACCGAGGACGAGGCGCGCCGGGTCGAGACGTGGGGGACACGATGAAGATCTACCTGTCGGTGGACATGGAGGGCGTCACCGGGCTGACCGATCCCGAGGAGATGCACCACGGGGGCCGTGGATACGAGCGCGGCTGCGAGCTGATGACCGGGGACGCGAACGCGGTGATCCAGGGCGCGTTCGCCGCGGGGGCGGCGTCCGTGCTGGTCAACGATGCCCACGGCTCCACCAAGAACCTCAGGATCGACCTGCTGGACGAGCGGGCCACCCTGATCAGGGGCCCGGGCAAGCCGCACCGCATGGGGCAGGGCCTGTCGGCCGACATGGACGCCGCCTGCTTCGCCGGCTACCACGCCCGCGCGGGCGTGCCGCACGGCGTGCTCAACCACACGTGGATGGGCAAGGAGATCCAAAACGTCTACCTGAACGGCGAGATCTGCGGCGAGACCCGGCTCGTGGCGGGGTTCGCGGGCTCGCTCGGCGTGCCGGTCGTGCTGGTGACCGGCGACGAGGCGGTGTGCGAGGAGGCCGGGGAACTGCTCGGCGACGTCGAGACGGTCGCCGTGAAGAAGGGCATCGACAGGTTCTCCGCCGAGCTGCTGCCGCCCGCCGTCGCCTGGCGGCGCATCCGCGAGGCCGCGGCCCGCGCCCTGGGCAGGCTCACCGACTTCCGGCCCTACGTGGTCGAGCCGCCGTACACGCTGGGCGTGGAGTGGAACTCCACCGCCATCGCCGCGGCCTGCGCCATCGTCCCCGGCGTACGGCTCGCCGGGCCCCGGCACACCGAGTTCACCACGGACGACTATCACGAGATCATGGCGTTGTTCGGTATCTTCTCCATGATCGGCGGCCAGGTGGCCTGCGGCAGCGGCCGGTACGGCTGAGGCCGCCGCCTCCCCCGATCAGGCGGCCGGTGCCGTTTCCCCCGAGTGAAAAGAGCAGGCAGGGTGGGCAGTGACAGCGTGACCCGTGAGGGTACGGGTGCGCTGACGCGACGCGCCTTCCTGGTGGGGGTGGGCG
>JADGHC010000707.1 GCA_019689655.1 Microbispora sp. | reverse complement strand
CGTCGAGTACGAGAACGTCGAGTACGAGAACGTCGAGTACGAGAACTACGTGAACGCGCTACGCCGACCGGCTGTGCCGGGCGCTCGTCGCCACGTGGTGACGCCCGTTCCCGGCCGCCGCCGGCGCGATTCGAGAAGGACGGCGTCATCTACCGGCTCGGGGGCGAACCCGTACACGGTGGACGGCTACGAGAAGCTGTTCGCCGAGGCGGGGGTTCCTCCGAACGTTCGCCGGTGACGAGAAGACCGTCGAGCGGCTCTCCGGCGCCTCTGGCTCATGGGCCACTCCGTACTGCCGGTTCCGGAGGCCACGAGGGACTGACCCGTACGCATGCCGAAGGGGCGGGCCATCCGGCACCTGGATGGACCCGCCCCTTCGGAGGTGAAGCGTCTTACTTGACCGTGACGGTCGCGCCGGCGCCCTCGAGGGCAGCCTTCGCCTTCTCGGCCTGCTCCTTGTTGACCTTGCCATCGAAGACCGGCTTCGGAGCACCGTCGACCAGGTCCTTGGCCTCCTTGAGGCCCAGGTTCGTCAGGGCGCGGATCTCCTTGATGACCTGGATCTTCTTGTCGCCGGCGGCCTCGAGGATGACCTCGAACTCGTCCTGCTCCTCGGCCTCCTCAGCGGCGGCGGCAGCGCCACCGGCGGCCGGGGCGGCGGCCACGGCCACGGGCGCGGCGGCCTTGACGTCGAAGGTCTCCTCGAAGACCTTCACGAACTCGGACAGCTCGAGGAGAGTCATCTCCTTGAAGGTCTCGAGCAGCTCCTCGGTGCTGAGCTTCGCCATGGTGTGTTCCTCCAGTGGATGTTGCTGAAAACGTGTAAAGGGACCGCGGTGCGCGCTTCCCCCGCCCGCCGCGTGGACCTACTCGCCGGCCTCTTCGCGCTTGGCGCGCAGAGCCTCGGCCAGTCGAGCCATGGTCGTGGGCAGCGCGGCGAAGGTGGCGGCAGCCTGGGACTGCTTGGCCTTCAGCGCGCCGGCCAGCTTCGCGAGGAGCACCTCACGGGACTCAAGGTCGGCAAGCTTCGTGATCTCCTCGGGGGTCATCGACTTGCCGTCGACGACACCACCCTTGATCACCAGGAGGGGGTTGGCCTTGGCGAAGTCACGCAGACCCTTGGCCGCCTCCACCACGTCGCCCTTGACGAACGCGATGGCGGTCGGGCCCTGGAACAGGTGGTCCAGTTCGGTGATCCCGGCGCTGTTGGCCGCGATCTTGCTGAGCGTGTTCTTCGCCACGGCGAACTTCGCATTCCCACCGAGAGAAACGCGCAGCTCCTTGAGCTGAGCAACGGTGAGACCGCGGTACTCGGTCAGAACGGCGGCGCTGGATCCCTCGAACTCGCTCTTGAGCTCGGCGATCGCGACGCTCTTCTCCGCCTTCGCCATGGGCCTCCTTCCAGATGTGCCGCCGGCGAAGGCCCGCAGAAAACAGACAAGCCCCGGCGCAGGCGCACGGGGCTTGAACAGACGTAGCAACGTCTTCAAGCGTCTCCACACCTACGCGGGCCGTCCACTCACGTGGATCCTTCGGCCACCGGGCTGCACGCCCGGCGACGACCGGCGGTCTTCGGCAGAAAACAGCCTACGTTGTCAACCGTCCCGACGCCAAATCAGCTGCCGAGGCCGGACGGCTGCGGCAGGTTCTGCGGCACCTCACCGACCTGGTCGGCGGGCGGCGCCTCGATCGAGACCGGCTCGTTGAACGCCTTGAACAGCACCGTGGCCTTGATCGAGCCCTCGCCCGCCTTGCCGCCGCTCAGCTCGACCTTGCGCGGCAGGCCCCGGGCGTCGATCCAGGCGTCGAACGTGACGTCCTTGGCGTGCGCGAGCTCGCTCCGCAGGTGACCACGCCGCTCCTCGGGAAGCTGCTTGACCGCCTCGTCCACCGGGAACGTGCCCGAGTAATGGGTCGTGTCCACCCCGCCGACCTGTTCGGTGCCGACCTGCTTGACGTCCTTGGACGCGGTGAGCATCGCCGCGCTCGCCTTGAGATCGAACTGCCGGACCTTGTCGAGGTACTGATCCACGTTCACACCGGCCCGCGAGCCGAGCTGCTTGAGGTCGAGCTTGATCCACGGCTTGGTGGCGCCCACCAAGGTCTTGAGCATGTCGAACTTCACGTACGCCACGTCGCCCTGGAGGATCCCCCGCACGCCGCCGGGCACGCTGCGCCCGGCCAACGACACCTGGCTCAGGTTGATGTCCGAGGCGATCTGCGGGGTCTTCTGGTAGCGCATCGTGCCCTGAATGACCCCGCCCTGACCGCTATCGGGGCCGGTGAGGTTCACCACGAAGTCCGCGGCATAGGTGTTGACGTCGTCGGCCTTCTGCGCGGTCTGCTGGATGACCTCGGCCGCCGAGAGCCGCGCGTTCTGAAGAGACACGGTCCCGGTCGTCCCGCATCCCGCGACCATGATCGCGGCAGCCAACGCCCCCGCGGCCACCAGTGCTCGTCGCATTGCTTTCATCCCTTCGCACCTTTTGCCTGCCCTTGACCCTATGCACCTGACGCCGCAAACGCGTCGCTGCGCGGCAAACCCTCACAGAATCTGCACATCCGTACGGCCGTGCCTGCACGGAGGGTGCCGGCGTTGCGGGTCGTGCCGACCGGGGCGGCCGCGACCACGCCGGCCCGCCGCGGTGATCGGTGCCGCCAGAGGGCGGGCTCGCGAAGCGGTGAGGCGTCGATCGACGCCCGAAAACGCGGCGAGCCCCCCCCCCGCGCGGCCCGGGCGCGCGGGGGGGTTTACGCCCCCGCCCCAGGG
>JADGHC010000063.1 GCA_019689655.1 Microbispora sp. | reverse complement strand
TTGTTTATAAGAGACCGGCCCCGGGGGGCGCAACCGCGCCCCCGCGGGCGGGGGCCCCGGCGCCGGGGCCCTCGGGCTCAAGCATCCTCGCGGCAGCGGCGCGCTCTCGCAAGCCGGCCGCCCGCAGATGGGATATGCCCTATTTATCCTCTGCGCCTCCGCCGTCGTGGTCCGGTCCCCTGGGACCACGGCGGCGGGTCACCCCTCAGACGAGCGGCCGCGCGGTCGGCGCGATGGGCACGGGCAGGACGGTCCGCCCGCTCAGGTAGCGGTCGACCGACGCCGCGGCCGACCGGCCCTCGGCGATCGCCCACACGATCAGCGACTGACCGCGGCCCATGTCGCCGGCCGCGAACACGCCCTCGACCGACGTCTCGTACGAGGCGTTCCTGGCCACGTTGCCCCGGGCGTCGAAGAACGACTCCGGGTCGCCGGAGAGCGCGGCGAGGTCGTTCAGCAGCGGACCCTTCTCCGGGCCGAGGAAGCCCATGGCGAGCGTGACCAGCTCGGCCGGGATCTCCCGCTCGGTGCCGGGGATCGGCTTGAACCCCGTCGCCGGGCCCTCGACCCCGACCAGGCGCAGCGCCCGCACGTTGCCCTCGTCGTCGCCGACGAACTCGGTGGTGGACACCCCGTACAGGCGGTCGCCCACCCCGGCCGCCAGCTCCTCGTGCGCGCTTTCCATCTTGAACAGCATCGGGTACGTCGGCCACGGCTGGCTGCCCGGCCGGGTGGCCGGCGGCTTCGGCATGATCTCCAGCTGGGTGACCGACAGGGCCCCCTGGCGGATCGCGGTGCCGATGCAGTCGGCGCCGGTGTCGCCGCCGCCGATCACCACGACGTGCTTGCCCTTCGCGGAGATCGGCGACTCGGGGAAGTCGCCGAGCTGCGCCCTGTTGGCCGGCGGAAGGTACTCCATCGCCTGGTAGACGCCCTTGAGCTCGCGGCCGGGCACCCGCAGGTCGCGCCAGGCCGTGGCGCCGCCGGCCAGCACGATCGCGTCGAACTCCGCGCGCAGCTGCGCCACCGTGACGTCCACGCCGACGTTGACGCCGGTGCGGAACTCGGTGCCCTCGGCCTCCATCTGGGCCAGGCGCCGGTCGAGGTGCCGCTTTTCCATCTTGAACTCGGGGATGCCGTAGCGCAGCAGCCCGCCGATGCGGTCGGCCCGTTCGAACACGACCACGTCGTGCCCGGCACGGGTGAGCTGCTGGGCGGCGGCGAGTCCGGCGGGACCGGACCCGACGATCGCGACCCGCTTGCCGGTCTTGGCGGCGGGCGGCTGCGGGGTGATCCAGCCCTCGGCGTACGCGCGGTCGACGATCTCGACCTCGACCCGCTTGATCGTGACCGGGTCGGAGTTGATGCCGAGCACGCACGCCGACTCGCACGGCGCCGGGCACAGCCGGCCGGTGAACTCCGGGAAGTTGTTGGTCGCGTGCAGCCGCTCGATCGCCTCGCGCCAGTCGTCGCGGTAGACGAGGTCGTTCCACTCGGGGATGAGGTTCCCCAGCGGGCATCCGTTGTGGCAGAACGGGATGCCGCAGTCCATGCAGCGGGACGCCTGCTTGGTCAGCGCGGGCCTGGGGAAGTCCTCGTAGACCTCGCGCCAGTCGCGGATGCGCACGTCGACCGGGCGGCGCGCCGGCAGCTCGCGCCCGTGTGTCAGGAACCCCTTCGGGTCAGCCAACGGTGTACCCCCTATTCCTGCGCGGGAGCGGTCGTGGAAACGGTCGTGGTGATGCGCATCGGCGTCACCCGTGAGCTGCGGCCATGACCGCCTCGTCGATGTCGCGCCCCTCGGCCTCGGCGGCGGCCCGCGCCCGCAGGACCCGCTTGTAGTCGGTGGGCATGACCTTCGCGAACCGGCCGATCGCGGCGTCCCAGTCGGCGAGCAGCGCCTTGGCCACCGTGGACCCGGTCTCCGCGAAGTGCTTGTCGACGATCTCCCGCAGGAACTCGGCGTCGTCGTCGTCCAGCTCCTCCAGCTCGACCATCTCGCGGTTGACCCGCTCGGGCCGCAGGTCGAGCACGTACGCGATGCCGCCCGACATGCCGGCGGCGAAGTTGCGGCCGGTCGGCCCGAGGACGACGGCCCGGCCGCCGGTCATGTACTCGCAGCCGTGGTCGCCGACGCCCTCGACGACGGCGGTCGCGCCGGAGTTGCGCACACAGAACCGCTCGCCGACGATGCCGCGGATGAAGACCTCGCCGGACGTCGCGCCGTACAGGCCGACGTTGCCGGAGATGACCTGCGTCTCGGCCTCGAACGGCGCGTCGGGGTGCGGGCGGACGATGATCCGGCCGCCCGACAGGCCCTTGCCGAGGTAGTCGTTGGCGTCGCCGGTCAGCCGCAGCGTGATGCCGCGCGGCACGAACGCGCCGAACGAGTTGCCCGCCGAGCCGGTGAACGACACGTCGATCGTGTTGTCCGGCAGGCCGGCGCCGCCGTACCGCTTGGTCACCTCGTGGCCGAGCATCGTGCCGACCGTACGGTTGACGTTGCGGATGGGCAGCTCGAGCGTGACCGGGTCGCCGTATTCGAGCGCGCCCTCGGCGAGCTGGATCAGCGTGTTGTCCAGCGCCTTGTCCAGCCCGTGGTCCTGCTCGACGACCTTGCGGCGCGGGGTGCCCTCGGGCAGCTCCGGCTGGTACAGGATCGGCGACAGGTCGAGGCCGGAGGCCTTCCAGTGCTCGACGGCCCGGGTGGTGTCGAGCAGGTCGACCCGCCCGATGACCTCGTCCAGGGAGCGGTAGCCGAGCTGGGCGAGGTACTCGCGCACCTCCTGGGCGATGAACTCGAAGAAGTTCACCACGAACTCGGGCTTGCCGCTGAACCGCTTGCGCAGCTCGGGGTTCTGCGTGGCCACGCCCACCGGGCAGGTGTCGAGGTGGCAGACCCGCATCATGACGCAGCCGGAGACGACCAGCGGAGCGGTGGCGAAGCCGTACTCCTCGGCGCCGAGCAGCGCCGCGATGATCACGTCGCGGCCGGTCTTGAGCTGGCCGTCGGCCTGGACGACGATGCGGTCGCGCAGCCCGTTGAGCAGCAGCGTCTGCTGGGTCTCGGCCAGGCCGAGCTCCCAGGGGGCGCCGGCGTGCTTGATCGAGGTCAGCGGGGAGGCGCCGGTGCCGCCGTCGTGGCCGGAGATCAGCACGACGTCGGCGTGGGCCTTGCTGACGCCCGCCGCCACGGTCCCGACGCCGACCTCGGCGACCAGCTTCACGTGAACGCGGGCGTTCGGGTTGGCGTTCTTCAGGTCGTGGATGAGCTGGGCCAGGTCCTCGATCGAGTAGATGTCGTGGTGCGGCGGCGGCGAGATGAGGCCGACGCCGGGCGTGGAGTGCCGGGTCTTGGCGATCCACGGGTACACCTTGTGGCCGGGGAGCTGGCCGCCCTCGCCGGGCTTGGCGCCCTGCGCCATCTTGATCTGCAGGTCGTCGGCGTTGACCAGGTACTCGCTGGTAACGCCGAAGCGGCCGGAGGCGACCTGCTTGATCGCGCTGCGCCGCTCGGGGTCGTACAGCCGCTCGGGGTCCTCGCCGCCCTCACCGGTGTTCGACTTGGCGCCGAGCCGGTTCATGGCAATGGCCAGCGTCTCGTGCGCCTCGCGCGAGATGGAGCCGTACGACATGGCGCCGGTGGAGAACCGCTTCACGATCGACTCGACCGGCTCGACCTCGTCGATCGGCACGGGCGGGCCGCCGGGCCGCAGCTTGAACAGGCCGCGCAGCGTCATGAGCTTCTCGGACTGCTCGTCCACCAGGGACGTGTACTCCTTGAAGATCTCGTAGCGCCGGGTGCGGGTGGAGTGCTGCAGCTTGAAGACCGTCACCGGGTTGAACAGGTGCGGCTCGCCCTCGCGGCGCCACTGGTACTCGCCGCCGACCTCCAGCCGCCGGTGCGGGTTCTCCGCGCGCGGGTAGGCACGCGCGTGCCGCTCCAGCGCCTCCTTGGCGATCACGTCGAAGCCGACGCCGCCGAGGCGGGAGGTGGTGCCGGTGAAGCACTGCTCGATGACCTCGGCGCCGAGGCCGAGGGCCTCGAAGATCTGGGCACCGGTGTAGGAGGCGACCGTCGACACGCCCATCTTGGACATGATCTTCAGCACGCCCTTGCAGTACGCCTTGATCAGGTTACGCACGGCCTTGCGCGGCTCCAGGTCGAGCCGGCCGGTGGCGACCATGTCCTCGACCGTCTCCAGCGCGAGGTACGGGTTGATCGCGCTGGCGCCGTACCCGATGAGCAGGGCCATGTGGTGGCACTCGCGGGCCTCGCCGGTCTCGACCACGAGGCCGACCCGGGTGCGGGACTTCTCCCTGATCAGGTGGTGGTGCACCGCGCCGGTGAGCAGCAGCGACGGGATCGGCGCCTTCTCGCGGGAGGACCCGCGGTCGGACAGCACGATGATCCGGGCGCCGTCCTCGATGGCCCGGGAGACCTCCCGGCGGATCTCCTCCAGGCGCCGCACCAGCGCCTCGCCGCCGCCGGCCGCGTCGAACAGGCCGGACACGACGTACGGCTGGAAGCCGGGCAGCGCGCCCTCGTCGTTGATGTGGATGATCTTGGCGAGCTCTTCGTTGTCGATCACCGGGTAGGGCAGCACGAGGCGGCGGCACGAGGCCGGGCCGGGCTCGAGCAGGTTGCCCTCGGGGCCGATCGTGGACTGCAGCGAGGTGACGAGCTCCTCGCGGATGGCGTCCAGCGGCGGGTTGGTGACCTGTGCGAACAGCTGGCTGAAGTAGTCGAACAGCAGCCTCGGCTTCTCGCTCAGCACCGCCACCGGGGTGTCGGTGCCCATCGAGCCGATCGGCTCGGCGCCGTTCTTGGCCATCGGCGTGAGGATGACCCGCAGCTCCTCCTCGGTGTAGCCGAAGGTCTGCTGCCGCTTGACCAGCGCTTCGTGGGTGGGGTGCTCGTGCTCGCGCTCGGGCAGCTCCTCGAAGCGGACCAGGCCCGCGTGCAGCCAGTCGCCGTACGGCTCGGCGGCGGCGAGCTCGGCCTTGATCTCGTCGTCCTCGATGATCCGGCCGCGCGCGGTGTCCACGAGGAACATGCGGCCCGGCTGCAGGCGGCCCTTGCGGACGACCTTCTCCTGCGGGATGTCGGTGAGCACGCCCGCCTCGGAGGCGAGCACGACCAGGCCGTCGTCGGTGACCCAGAACCGGCCCGGGCGCAGGCCGTTGCGGTCGAGGACCGCGCCGACCAGCGTGCCGTCGGAGAAGGTGATGGACGCGGGGCCGTCCCACGCCTCCATCAGCGTGGAGTGGAACTCGTAGAAGGCCCGGCGGGCCGGGTCCATCTCGGTGTGGTTCTCCCAGGCCTCCGGGATCATCATGAGCACGGCGTGCGGCAGCGAGCGGCCGCCGAGGTGCAGCAGCTCCAGCGTCTCGTCGAACGAGGCGGTGTCGGAGCCGTCGGGGTCGCAGATCGGGAACAGCCGCTTCAGGTCGCCGGGGATGAGGTCGGTGGCGAGCATCGCCTCGCGGGCGCGCATCCAGTTGCGGTTGCCGCGCACGGTGTTGATCTCGCCGTTGTGCGCGATGTACCGGTACGGGTGCGCCAGCGGCCAGGAGGGGAAGGTGTTGGTCGAAAAGCGCGAGTGCACCAGCGCGATGGCGGTGACGTAGCGCTCGTCGGACAGGTCGGCGAAGAACGGCTCGACCTGCAGCGAGGTCAGCATGCCCTTGTAGACGATGGTCCGCGAGGACAGCGACGGGAAGTACACGTCCGCCTCGTGCTCGGCCCGCTTGCGGAAGGCGAACACGATCCGGTCGAGGTCGATGCCGGTCTCGCCGCCGGGCGAGGTCACGAACAGCTGCGCGAAGTGGGGCATGACCGCACGCGCGGTGGCGCCGGGCAGGTCGCGGTCCACCGGCAGCTCGCGCCAGCCGAGGATCGTCAGGCCCTCCTCGGCGGCGATCTGCTCGATGAGCTCGATCGCGGTCCGCCTGGCCTGCTCGTCCACCGGCAGGAACGCGGTGCCCGCGGCGTACGCGCCCTCGGGCGGCAGCTCGAAGTCCACCACCGCGCGGAAGAACGCGTCGGGGATCTGGGTGAGGATGCCCGCGCCGTCACCGGTGTCCGGCTCGCTGCCGCTGGCACCCCGGTGGTCGAGGTTGCGCAGCGCGGTCAGTGCCTTGGCGACGATGTCGTAGCTGCGGCGGCCGTGCACATCGGCGACCATCGCCACGCCGCAGGCGTCGTGCTCGAATCCGGGGTCGTAGAGTCCCTGGGGCTCGGGGAGACCACCGGGAAGGCCAAGGCGGGCAGCAGGCATGTAATCACTCCCGTCGTCAACGTCTGCGTGGAACAGAGGGACGACGCTGGCCCTGCTGCGGATGAGTGCTTAGAGATTACAACACCCTGTCGGAATAGTGCCCCCCAGGTCCGCTTCGCGAACCTTCACGGGCCGGCGCCGTGGATATGGTGTGCGCATGGGTGGTCATGAGGCGATCGACGAACTGCTGGCGGAGGCCGGTGTGGACGGCCTGCGCCTGCGGGGAGCGCTGGCGCTCCTGTCCGACGGCCGCTGGTGGACCCTGCCCGATCTGGTCCGGGAGACCGCGACGTCGCGGCGAACGATCGAGTCGCTGCTGCGGGTGCTCCCCCTTGAGCACCGCGGCGACCACATGCGGATTCCCCCAGATCAGACCAACCGCTACAACGTCGGCATAGATGCGGATATTTCCGAACTCGGGAATCCGGTCGCCGGAATGGTCGCGGCGCACGCCGAGACGCTCGCCCGCCTGGAGACGCTGATCGCCGAGGCCCCCCTGGGACGGCACGCGCTCGACCACGTCTCCGCGACCGCGGAGACCGTGCTGCGCCGCGCCCTGCTGCTCGGGCGGCGGTTCTGGCTGCCCGGCGCCCGCCTGCTGTGCGTCGGCGACCACGATTTGACCTCGCTGGCCGTACGGATGGTCCACCCCGAGGTCGAGGTGGCCGTGGCCGACATCGACGACCGCATCCTGGAGTACATCGACGCCCAGGACCTGGGGGTGCGCACCCGCTGGGCCGACCTGCGCCTCGGCCTGCCGCCGTCCCTGCGCGGCTGGGCCGACCTCGCGATCACCGACCCGCCGTACACGCCCGAGGGGATCGGGCTGTTCGCCGCCCGCGCCGCCGAGGGCCTGCGCGACCGCAACCAGGGCCGCATCCTCGTGGCGTACGGCGCCTCCGAGCGCACCCCGATGCTCGCGCTGAAGGTGCAGAAGGCGCTTCTTGCTCTCAACCTTCTGCATGAGGCGATATTTCCGCACTTCAACCGGTATCACGGGGCGGAGGCGATCGGCAGCGCGGCGGACCTGTACGTGCTGCGGCCCACCACCAAGACCTGGCCGGCGATCGCCGCCCGGCTGGACCGCCTCGCCACGGCCATCTACACGCAGGGCCCCCAGGCCGTCGAGTCCGCCCCGGCGGCGCCGCCGGACGAGGCGGCCGTGGCGGAGTTCGGGCCGGACCTGCTCGCCGGCGACTGGCCGCGCGCGCTGCTGCCGCAGGTGCCGCGCACCCGCCTCGCCACACTGCTGGCCAAGCCGTACGCCGCGGATCCCGAGCGGGTGGCGATCGCCGTACCGGCCGGGCTGGAGGCGGCGCTGCCCCGCCTGCTGCTCGCCACCCGCGCCCGGCACGTGCGCGTGCTCACCGCGGGCCCGTTGAAGGATCTGCCCGCGCTCGCGGCGCTGCTCGCCCCCGTCTACCGGCTGGCCGCCGAGGGGTGCGTCCTCGACGCCGTACGGCTGCCGCAGCCGGGCGGCGGGCCCGGCCGGGTGGTGCGCAGGATCCTCGACAGCGCCCACGGGAAGGTCGCCAACACCTGGCGCGAGGCGCTGACCGAGACGGCCGGGCTCACCAAGCGGCAGGCCAGGGCGGTGGTCGAGGAGGCCGCGCCGTGGGCCCTCGACGCCACTCCCCTGGAGCTCCCCCTCCACCGCCTCGCCCGGATGACGGCGGGGGATCTCGTCGCGGTGTGACCGGGCCGCCGGCCGGGACTCTCCTGCATGCGCACGGCATGACCGCCGGGCCGGCGTACGCCGCCGGGACTACGGCTCGATGGAGGCGGACGGCGCCGCGCTCGTGCCGGGCGCGGCGGAGGCGGGCGCGGACGCACCGGGGTCGGTGGGCGGCTCCTCGGAGGGCTGGGCGGTGTCGTCCGGGCCCGGCCGTACGGGCTCCGACGGCACCCCGGCGACCTTGACGACGCGGCGATAAAGCGCCTTCTCGGCGTCGCGCACGGCCAGGCCGAGCATGATGAAGTCGTCCTTCTCCCCCGGCTCGGCGCCGTCGGCCCGCCCGATCCAGACCACCCCGAGGTAGTGCCCCAGGACGTAGGCCTCCGCCTCGCTGTAGCCGCCGAACTTCGCCTTCTGCGTCTCCAGCGGCTGCACCCAGGCGCCCCGGTAGAGCGACGCCAGCGACTTCGCCAGCGTCTCGGCCGCCGCGACGTCCACGAGGTTGAACAGGGTGTACTGCGCGAGGTACGTCCCGTCGGAGGAGCCGTACAGGCCGCGGACGGCCTGGTCGCATCCGGCCGCGGCGAGGGCGTCGACGAGGTCGGCCCCCCAGACGGCCCCCGCGCAGGACTGGTCGAGACGGCCGGCGAGCCTGCGCAGCGTGACCTTCCCGGCCGTGAGCGTCCGCGCGCCGAACACCTCCTGCACGGTCAGCGGCGCGCTGTCGGCCTTCCGCTCGTCGATCGGGGCCAGCTCCTTCACCGACGGCCAGTACTGGTAGGACGCGGGCAGCCCCTTGCCGGACACGTCGGCCGAGGCCTGCTCCGGCTGCGGCGGCGCCCCGCCGATCGCTTTGATCACCAGCGTCAGCACCAGGGCGATCGCCAGCACTCCCCCGGCGGTGACCGACCACACCAGCACCCGCTGCTGCCGGTCGTCCAGCCCCATCTCGGCGAGGGCGGCCCCGGTCCGGCCCCGGGACGGCGCGGGCGGTCGGCGCTTGCGTTTGGTCATAGACCGCCGTTTCCAATCAGCGAGCCCAGGCCCCAGGTGAGCGCGGCGGCCACGCCGCCCACCACGAGCTGGCGCAGGCCGCTGAACCACCAGCTGCGGGCCGTCACCCGGGAGACCACCGCGCCGGCGGTGAACAGCGCCGCCATCGACACCACGGCGGAGATCCACAGTTCGCGCACGCCCAGCAGGTACGGCAGGAGCGGGACCAGCGCGCCGAGGCTGAACGACAGGAACGACGACACGGCGGCCAGCACCGGCGAGGGCAGGTCGTCGGGGTCCACGCCCAGCTCGGCCCGCGTATGGACCGCCAGGGCCTCCTCGGGGTTGCGGGAGATCTGCCGGGCGACCTCCCTGGCGGTCTCCGGGTCGACACCCCGCAGCTCGTACATCCGGGCGAGCTCGGCCTCCTCGGCCTCGGGGTGCCGCTCCAGCTCCCGGCGCTCGACGTCGATCTCCGCCAGGGCCAGCTCGCGCTGGCTGGCGACCGACACGTACTCGCCGCCCGCCATGGAGAACGCGCCGGCGGCCAGGCCGGCGATCCCGGCGAGCGCGATGATCCTCGTCTCCGCGGTGCCGCCCGCGACACCCGCGATCAGTGCGAAGTTGGAGACCAGCCCGTCCATCGCGCCGAAGACGGCCGGGCGTAACCAGCCGCCGTTGACGTCCCGGTGCTCGTGGTGGATCTCGGCCCGCGCCCCCGACGTGGCGTTCGTCATCGCTGGCCGGCCTCGGGTTCCGCCGCGCCGTCGCCCGCGGCCGCGGTCGCGGTCTGCTCGCCGGTGCCCGCGTGGTCGCCGGGGTTCCGTTCGTCCCGCGCCGTCTCGTCCCGGTCCTCCTCGCGCGGGAGTTCCGGCTCGCCGCCGGGGCCGGCCTGGGCGTCATCGCCCACCATGCCCAGCGACTCCTCACTCGTACGGTTGCGGGCCAGCCACAGGTACGCCACGGCGCACAGGAAGATGACGATCGACGTCCACTGGTTCAGCCGCAGGCCGAGGATGTGGTGGGCGGGATCCACCCGCACCCCCTCGACCCAGAAGCGGCCGAGCGTGTAGCCCGCGACGTACAGCGCGAACAGCCGGCCGTGCCGCAGCGTGAACCGCCGGGCGGCCAGGATCAGCACACCGGCGAGGGCGAGGTCCCACAGCGACTCGTAGAGGAACGTGGGGTGGTAGGTGGTGACGCCGGGCACGGTGCCGGGACGGCCCGGCTCGATCTCCAGACCCCACGGCAGGTCGGTCGGGCCGCCGAACAGCTCCTGGTTGAAGTAGTTGCCCCACCGGCCGATGGCCTGCGCCACGGCGACGCCCGGGGCGAGGGTGTCGGCCATCGCGGTGAACGCGATCCCCCGGCGGCGGCAGCCGAACCACACGCCGAGCGCGCCCAGGGCGATCGCGCCCCAGATGCCGAGGCCGCCCTCCCAGATGAACAGGGCGTCGATCGGCCGCTTGGGCGCCTGCGAGCCGAAGTAGATCTGCCAGTCGGTGATGACGTGATAGAGACGTCCGCCGACCAGGCCGAACGGCACGGCCCAGACCGCGAGGTCGAGGATCGTCCCGGCGGCGCCGCCACGGGCGCGCCAGCGGCGTTCGCCGATCCAGACGGCGACGATGACGCCGAGCACGATGCACAGCGCGTACGCGCGGATCGGGATCGGTCCGAGATTCCAGACCCCCTGTGACGGGCTGGGAATCGAGGCGAGGAGGGGCATGTAACGTGACGTTACCGCAAGAGAGGGCGAGCCAGGTGCGAGGCACGGACATCCGCCGCGCGACCAGCGCCGGCTGCCCGCCGCACCGCGCCTCCAGCCCGGCGGCGGGCGGCCGTGCGGAGGCCGGCCCGGGCGTGCCGGCGATGCCGCCGAGCCGGATACGGAGCGTGGTGCGGCGCCGCACGGGAAAGGGGCGAGCCGGTCGCCGGGGCCTCGGGATCGGGCTGCTCGACATCCTGCCCGGTCATCCGCCCAGCGGGCCCCGGCCGCGGCCCACGGGAAGGAGCGCACGCCCGTGCGCGTCCTCCAGCTCGAAGGCCAGGGCGGCGTAGTAGGCGATCACGGCGAGCACCAGGCCGGCGACGCCCGCGGCGGTCCTCCAAGCCGCGGACGCGGTCAGCTCGTAGACCCCGGTGATCGCGAACCTGGTGGCCGACATCGCCATCACGGCGGCGGCCGCCATCGCGGGCAGGCCCGCCAGGGCCGGGACGAGCATGGCCGCGGCGGAGGTGAGCAGGACGACGCCCAGCGCCGCGCTGGCGGTGCCGGGCGCCGAGGTGAGCGTGACGCCGCCGATCACCGCCCAGGTGCCGGAAAGTATGCCCATCGCGGCCCCGGCGACCGGATCGCGGGCGCGGAAGGCGAGCACCGAGACGAGGAACTGCAGCGGCGCGGTGAACAGCAGCGCGGCCAGGGCGACGTGGTGCGCCTGTGCGGCGGGCACCCAGCCGAGCTCCACGGCGGCGAAGGCGGTCGTGGCCAGGGCCAGGCCGAGGAATCCCAGCGGCAGCGGGCTGCCGCCGGGCCGCGGGGCGGCATCTTGGCGGCGACCGGGACGGCCCGCGACCGGGCCGTCCCGGCGTGAGGTCACCTGGCGGCGCTTTCCACCGCGTCACGCAGCGCGCTCGGCACGAAGGCGTCGTTGTTGCCGAGCTCCTTGCCGTCGAGCTTGATCGTCGGCGTTCCCTGCAGCTTCTGGGCGCTCATGGTCTGCGCCGAGAACTGCTGGTGGGCGGCGACGTTGCGCTCCTGACGCACGCAGGTGTCGAAGCCGGAGGCGGTGACGCCGGCCGCCTTGCCCAACTTGATCAGCTCGTCGGCGGTGAACCCGGTCACGGTCTCTTGCGGCTGGTTCTTGTAGAGCTCGTCGTGGAACGCCAGCCACTGCGAACCGTCGGTGATGCACCGGGCCGCGGAAGCCGCGCGCAGCGAGTTGCTCCTGGTCGGTTCCTGCGTGAAGATCGTGATCGGGTGGTACACGACCTTGGCCTTGCCCTCGGCGGCCAGGTTCTTCAGCGTCGATCCGCTGGTCTCCTCGAACTGCTTGCACGCCGGACACTGGAAGTCCTCGTACACGTCGACCACGGGCTTGGTCACGCCGGGCTGCGCCATCACCACGGTCCCGTCCTGCTGCACGGTGACGGGTGCGAGGCCGCCTGCGACCTTCTCCGAACTGCCCTGCCGCACCGACCACACGACGAAGGCGGCGGCGATCACGACGACCACCGCGATGGTGACGACCATCGTGATGCGTTTGCGCTGCTCCTGCTTGCGCAACGCCTCCCGCTGGGCCGCGATGCGGGCCCTGGCCGCCTCACTCGTCCGCTTGCTCACGAAGCTTCCCCCCTGGCTATGTTCCCGGCGATCTCCCGCGGTCGTCCGCGGTCAGGCGCCGTCGTCCTCGCCGCCGTCCGAGGCGTCCTCGTCCGCCGGTTCCCGCTCTCCCGTGAAGCCCAGCGCGGAATCCAGCGACAGCCGGCCCGCCGGCTTGACCACGATCCACGCCGCGCAGACCAGCAGCCCCAGGTCGCGCATCAGCTCCCAGAAGTAGTTGGGGTCCTGTCCGGCGGCGAGCGTGCCGTCGCCGCCGAAGCAGCCACAGTCGATGCGGAGCCCCCTCGCCCAGGCCGAGGCGATGCCGATGACGAACGCCACCATCAGCAGCCCGCCGATCACCGCCACCGCCCGCGTGAACAGCCCGACGAGCAGCAGCAGGCCCGTGATGATCTCAAGTACCGGCAGGCCGTACCCGACGACCTGCGCGACGGAGTCGGGCAGCAGCTGATAGGCCCGTACGGCCTGAACCGACAACGCGGGTGTGCCGATCTTGAGCGCACCGGCGACGATCAGTACGCCGGCGAGCACGACCCGCGCGGCGGTCGTGACCCAGGAGAGCAGGGGTTTCGCGGGCTGTAACTGCTCGGACACCGAGGTGCCGGATGCCAACTGAACCATGGGTCTCCTCGCCCGGTAGGCAACACCGACTGAACAGTACCGGGACTCAACCTCACCATGTGCTGGATAAGAGCATGGTAAGCCGCCTTATTTTCGCTGGTCGCAGCGCAGCTGTCAGGACGAGAAGGCAGATACCCGGACGAGCCCCCAGGTACCGAAACAGACGGAAGATAGGGTCAGCTCCGGACGCCACGGGCGAGCTCGGCCGCGAGCTCGCGGACCGCCGCGATGCCAGACTTCTCGTCCGGCGCGTCGAGCAGCCGCCGGATGAAGGCGGATCCGACGATGACGCCGTCGGCGTACGCGGCCACCTCGGCCGCCTGCGCGCCGGTCCCCACGCCGAGACCGACGCAGACGGGCAGCGAGGTCTGCGCCTTGGTCCGCTTCACCAGGCCCTCGGCGGCCGCGCTGACGGTCTCCCTGGCGCCGGTCACGCCCATCAGCGAGGCCGCGTACACGAAGCCCGAGCAGCAGGCGGCGACCCGGGCGATGCGCTCGTCCGGGGAGCTGGGCGCGACGAGGAAGACCGTGTCGATGCCGGCCCCCTCGCTCGCGGCGAGCCAGGGGCCCGCCTCCTCGGGCGTCAGGTCCGGCGTGATGGTCCCGGCGCCGCCCGCCGAGGCGAGCTCGCGGGCGAAGCGCTCGGCGCCGTAGCGGTCGACCGGGTTCCAGTACGTCATGACCAGCGTCGCGGCCCCCGACTTCGCCACACCCTCCACGGTGCGCAGCACGTCGGCGATGCGCGTGCCGTTGGTGAGCGACCGGTGCACCGCGTCCTGGATGGTCGGGCCGTCCATGAGCGGATCGGAGTACGGCAGGCCGATCTCGATCACGTCGCAGCCGGCCTCGACCATCGCCGTCGCCGCGGCGATCGCGCCGTCCTTGGACGGGAACCCGGCCGGCAGGTAGCCGACCAGAGCGGCCCTGTTTTCGGCGCGGGCCTTCTCGAACACCGCTTGAAGTGTCGTCATCGGATGTCCTGTCGACGCTGGATCAGAGGTTGAAGTACTTCATGGCGGTGCCCATGTCCTTGTCGCCCCGGCCCGACAGGTTCACCAGGATGACGGCGCCGGGGCCGAGCTCGCGGCCCAGCCGCAGCGCGCCCGCGAGCCCGTGCGCCGACTCGATGGCCGGAATGATGCCCTCGGTGCGGGCGAGCAGGGCGAAGGCCTCCATGGCCTCCTCGTCGGTCACGCCCTCGTAGGTGGCACGCCCGGTGTCCTTGAGCCACGCGTGCTCGGGGCCGACGCCCGGGTAGTCGAGGCCGGCCGAGATCGAGTGCGACTCGATCGTCTGCCCCTCGTCGTCCTGCAGGACGTAGGTGCGGGCACCGTGCAGCACGCCGACGCTGCCCTTGGTGAGGGTCAGCGCGTGCTCGCCGCTTTCCGCGCCCCGGCCGCCGGCCTCGAAGCCGTACAGCTTGACGTCCTGGTCGTCGATGAAGGCGTGGAAGATGCCCATGGCGTTCGACCCGCCGCCGACCGCCGCGCAGACGGCGTCGGGCAGGCGGCCGGTGAGCTCCAGGACCTGGCGGCGCGCCTCCACCCCGATGATGCGGGCGAAGTCCCGGACGATCTCGGGGAACGGATGCGGGCCGGCGACCGTGCCGAACACGTAGTGGGTGTGGTCGACGTTGGTGACCCAGTCGCGGAACGCCTCGTTGATGGCGTCCTTGAGGGTCTGGCTGCCGGCGGTGACGGGCACGACGGTCGCGCCGAGAAGCTTCATCCTGGCGACGTTGAGCGCCTGGCGTTCGCAGTCGACGGCGCCCATGTAGATGACGCACTCCAGGCCCATCAGCGCCGCGGCGGTGGCGGTGGCGACGCCGTGCTGCCCGGCCCCGGTCTCCGCGATGACGCGCCGCTTGCCCAGCCGCTTGGTCAGCAGCGCCTGGCCGAGCACGTTGTTGATCTTGTGTGCGCCCGTGTGGGTCAGGTCCTCGCGCTTGAGCAGGATCCGCGCGCCGCCCGCGTGCTCGGCGAACCGCGGCACCTCGGTCAGCGTCGTGGGACGGCCCGCGTAGGTGCGCAGCAGGTGGTCGAACTCGCGGATGAAGCCGAGGTCGTTCTTGGCCTTCTCGTACTCCGCGGCGACCTCGTCGAGGGCCGGGATCAGCGCCTCGGGCACGAATCGGCCGCCGAACTCGCCGAACTTGCCGCGAGCGTCCGGGTCGTCGCCGCGGACCCCGCCCCCGGCCAGGTCGGCGGGGGTGATGATGGTCCCTTCCGTCGAGGTCACGCGGCCTCCCTCTCTGCAGCGCGGTCGTTCACGAGTGCCTCTCGGAGCCGGTGTCCTGCCGTGAGGCCGGGTGGGCGCCCGCGGTCACCAGATCGTTGACCGCCGCCTTGGGGTTCTTGCCGGTGACCAGGCTCTCGCCGACCAGCACGGCGTCCGCGCCCGCGCGCGCGTACGCGAGCAGGTCGTGCGGGCCGCGCACACCGGACTCGGCGACCTTGATGACGCCGTCCGGAATCTTGGGCGCGAGCTTGGCGAACACCTCGCGGTCCACCTCGAGCGTCTTGAGGTTGCGGGCGTTGACGCCGATGATCTTCGCGCCGGCGTCGATCGCGCGGGCCAGCTCCTCCTCGGTGTGCACCTCGACCAGCGGGGCGAGCCCGATCGACTCGGCCCGCTCGATCAGCGAGACGAGCGCCTGCTGCTCGAGGGCGGCCACGATGAGCAGGGCGAGGTCGGCGCCGTACGCCCTGGCCTCCCACAGCTGGTAGGAGGTGACGATGAAGTCCTTGCGCAGGACGGGGACGTCCACGGCCGCGCGCACCGCGGCGAGGTCGGCGAGCGTGCCGCCGAACCTGCGCCGTTCCGTCAGCACGCTGATGACGTGGGCGCCGCCCTCTTCGTAGTCCACCGCGAGTGCGGCGGGGTCGGCGATGGCGGCGAGCGCGCCCTTGGAGGGGCTCGACCGCTTCACCTCCGCGATGACCGACACCCGGTCGCCGCCGAGCGCGGCGTAGGCGTCCCGGGGCTCGGGGGCGCGGGCCGCGCGCCGCTTGAGCTCCTCGATCGGCACGTCGCGCTGCCGCTCCTCGAGGTCCTCCCGCACGCCCAGGATGATGTCCTCAAGAACACTCACGCGTCCTCCTCGCCTTCGGCTCGGAGCTTGCGCGCTCTGCCTGTCCGCTCGCTCACGCGTAAGGGTCCCTCCGGTCGGCTGCTCTGCGTGTCCTGCCCTGCGATGGTATCGGCCCGTCTGCCGCCGAGCCGCCACCGGGTCGCTTCAGGGTGCGAGGAAATTCCCCCAGGGCGTGTTCCGCACCACCCAGAAAACGATCACGACGGCGACGAGGCCCCACAGGTACGCGGGATGCGCGAGGCTCGTGCGCACAGGCCGTCCCTGCCATGATCGTAATGCCCACACCGCCCATCGATAGACCAGGAACGGGATGGCCGCGGCCGTGAGCGGGTTGAGGGACACGGCGGTCAGCACGTCCCCGTGCGCCAGGGCGTGGACGGCGCGAAGCGACCCGCAGCCGGGACAGTACAGGCCGGTGACGAAGAGGAACGGGCAGGTGGGATAGTGCCCGGGCTGGTTGGGATCCACGGCGGTGACGTACGCGGCCGCCACCGCCGCGACGGCCGCCACGCCGAGCGGCGCCAGCACGGACCGCAGCCGGTCCGCCGGGCGCCGCATCGGGACGGTCGATGTCATGACCATCAGTATGACGTGGTCGAGCTGGTGACGCTGAGGACCCCGCCGATCACGACGACGAAGAGGAAGTAGAGGACGACCAGCACGATCGTGGTGATCATCGACGCCAGCCACCACTTCTTCGCCGACTCCGAGGCCGCGATCGCACCCTGGTAGTCCCCCGCCATCCACTTCGAGTTGACCTGGGACGCGTAGACGATCGAGACGACGCCCAGCGGAAGGCAGCACAGGATCGTGGTGATGATCGCCATCACGAGGTGGTTGTTCGGGGGGGCCGCCGGGCGGCATCGGGGCGCCGTAGCC
>JADGHC010000706.1 GCA_019689655.1 Microbispora sp. | reverse complement strand
CCCCGGTTGCCCCGGCCCACCCGCACCCGCACGTCGGGATGGCGGGCGCGGTACTGCGTGAGCACCTCCGGCAGCCGCTGGGCGCACAGCGTCTCCAACGCGCCCACCACGAGCTCGTCGCCGGGCTGCGCGACCGCCCAGCGGGCCTCCTCGACCAGCTTGAACACGCGGCCGGCGTACTCGGCCAGCGTGGCCCCCTCCGGGGTCAGCCGCAGCCGGCGCTGCGTCCGGTCGAACAACTCGGTGCCGAGTTCGCGCTCCAGGGCGAGGATCTGGTCGCTGACGCTGGACTGGGCGTAGTGCAATTCCTTCGCCGCCTGGGTGACGCTGAGTGTGCGGGCGACCACCTCGAACGTTCGAAGATGCCGGAGTTCCATGATTGCGCGCACCCCTTTTCGGCGAACCATCGGCCGAGCCGATGATACCCATAGCGGAATCCGTGTTTTCGGGGCAGGCCGACGGGCGTCTGATTCGATTTACTGGACTGGCGCGGCCCCGACCTGAGTTCCGGGTGCCGGCGGAATGTCTTCGCGCCAGAGGAGAACAATTGTCAACGCAGGCGGATCCGAAATTCACTCCTGCCTACGTACGCACCGTCCCGGAAAAACCGGCGCGCACATTGCTGATAGGTCTGTCGCTCGGTTATTTCATGGTTCTGCTCGACCTGACCATCGTCACCGTCGCACTGCCCGGCATCGGCGCCGACCTGCACGCCGGGCTGAGCGGACTGCAGTGGGTCACCAACGGCTACACCATCACGTTCGCCGCCCTCCTGCTGACCGCGGGCTGGCTGTCCGATCGCTACGGCGGCCGCCGGGTCTTCCTCGCGGGGCTGGTGGCCTTCGGGGCGCTGTCCGGCGTGTCGGCCGCGTCGGCCTCGCTCACCATGCTGGTCGTGCTGCGGCTGCTGCTGGGCGCGGCCGGAGCGCTGCTGCTGCCCGCGTCCCTCGCCGTGATCGCCAACGCGTACGCCGACCGGGCCCGGCGCGCTCGCGCGGTCGGCTCCTGGGCGGCCATCACCGGCGCCGCGCTGGCCGCCGGACCGCTGGTGGGCGGCGTGCTCACCGACACGCTGGGCTGGCGCACGATCTTCCTGGTGAACGTGCCCCTCGCGCTCGTCAGCCTGATCATCACGCTGCGCCTGGCTCCGGAGACCGCGCGCAAGCAGCGCGGCGGGCTCGACCTCACCGGCCAGATCGGCGCCGTCGTCGCGCTGGGGGCGCTGGTGTACGCCCTGATCGAGGGTCCCGAGCGGGGATGGGCGGCGCCCGCGATCCCGACCGCCTTCGCGCTCGCCGTGGTCGCGGCCGTCGTCTTCGTCGTGGCCGAGGCACGCGCCGGGGACGCCGCGATGCTGCCGCTGCGCATGTTCCGCAGCGGCACCTTCTCCGCCGCGCTGCTCGCCGGCCTGCTCGCCAACTTCGGCCTGTCGGGGCTGCTGTTCGTGTTGTCGCTGTTCTTCCAGGAGTCGCGCGGCTACAGCTCGCTCGTCGCCGGCCTGGCCTTCCTGCCGCTCACCCTGCCCACCGCCTTCAACCCCGTCTACACCGGGCGCCTGGTCGGCCGGATCGGCCCGCGCCGGCCCGCCACCATCGGATTAGTCCTGATGGGGGTGGGCGCGCTCCTCCAGGCGCCGTTCACCGGCGGCACCGCTGTGGACCTCGCGGCCACCCTGGCCGGCCTGGCGGCCTTCGGCTTCGGCGTCTCCTTCGCCCTGCCGTCGCTGGTGGCCGCGATCACCGGGCCTCTCCCGGTCGAACTGGCCGGCATCGGCTCCGGCGCGCTCAACTCGGCACGCCAGGTCGGGGCGTCTCTCGGCGTCGCCGTCCTCGGCGTCGTGCTCGGCCTGTCGTCTTCCAACGCCGCCGGCACCCGCTGGGCGCTGCTCGGCGGCGGGCTCGCCCTGCTGGCCGGGGCGATCATCACGGGAGCCGGCCTGCGGGGGCCGTCCGCCTCCGGCGCGCGCTGACGAACGGCCGGCGCCGGACGTGCGAGGCTCAGGAGAAGGCGCCGGGAACGACCAGACCGGTCTCGTAGGCGAGCACGACCGCCTGGACCCGGTCACGCAGCCCCAGCTTGGTCAGCACGTTGCCCACGTGCGTCTTCACGGTCGTCTCGCTGACCACGAGCTCGGCGGCGATCTCGGCGTTCGACATGCCCTTGGCGATCAGGCGCAGCACCTCCAGCTCGCGCTCGGTGAGCCGGTCGAGCCGCGCGGGGACGGCCTGCTGGTGCGCGGGAGGCAACCGGCTGGCGAACTTGTCCAGCAACCGCCGGGTGACGCTCGGCGCCACGATCGCGTCGCCCGCCGCGACCACCCGGATCGCCTGCACCAGCTCGTCCGGCGGCACGTCCTTCAGGAGGAAGCCGCTCGCGCCCGCGCGCAGCGCCTCCACGATGTACTCGTCCAGGTCGAACGTGGTCAGCACGAGCACCTTCGGCACATGGGCGCGGGGCGCGGCCTCCCGGACGATGCGCCGGGTCGCCTCGATGCCGTCGGTGCCGGGCATGCGGATGTCCATGAGCACCACGTCGGGCAGCAGGGCACGGGCCTGTTCCATGGCCGCCGCGCCGTCGCCCGCCTCGCCCACGACCGTGACGTCCGGCTCCGCCTCCAAGATGAACCGGAACCCGGTGCGCAGCAACGGCTGGTCGTCGACCAGCAGCACCCGGATCGTCATGACGCGTCCGTCCCGGGACGGGCGGGGAGCCGCCGGGGGAAGGGGAACACCGTGATCGTCATGCTCTGTCCTCGAGGGGGCGGTCTGTGCGGGGGCTGTAT
>JADGHC010000705.1 GCA_019689655.1 Microbispora sp. | reverse complement strand
CGCCGCGTCAGGGGCTGAAGTCGCCCGCGGCGACGCGCAAGGTCCTGAGCAGCGCGAACATCTCGTCCAGCTCGGCGTCGTCGTACATGCCCATGCAGAACCCCGCGCCCATCAGGTCGGCCGTGGCCCGCCGTACGATGTCCCGGCCCTCGTCAGTGATCTCGGCGAGCACGCCGCGGCCGTCCCGCGGGTTGCGCATGCGGCGCACCAGACCGGCCCGTTCGAGACGGTCCACGGTGTTGGTCACGCTCGTCGGATGCACCATCAACCGCTCGCCGATCTTCGACAACGGCAGCGCCCCGGTGCGGCTGAACGTGAGCAGCACCAGCGCCTCGTATCGGGCGAACGTCAGGTCGTACGGCTTGAGCAGCGTGTCCAGTTGCGCCAGCAGGATCTGATGGGCTCTCATGATCGACGTGACGGCGGCCATGGCGGACGACGGCCCGAAGGTCGTACGCCACGTTTCCGCCGCCCGTTCGATCGGGTCGAACGGGAGCTTTAGCGGCCTGGGGCCGCCCGTGGACGGCGGCTCTGAGCTGGGCGGAACGGACACAGCGATATACGGTAGCGCGACGCCGGGCATGATCGACCGGCGCAGCCGAGCGTAACCGGATCTAATCCTTGACCCCAGAACTCCCCCCGTACGGGTCACGCTCCGTTATGGTTGCCACGTCGAAAGGTGAGGCGGCGGCAAACCCGGCGGCACGGGGAGCCCCGCCTGCTAGAGGACGACTCGCGGATCTTGCCTCGCGAGGCCCGCCCGGATCCGGGCGGTCCCGCCGGGCAACGGGGGTCCGCGGGAGGCGTCCGACGGCGGGCGAGGCGAGGCCGGCCGGCGAACCAGCGCCACGGGGAACGGCGTGGGTTCGCGCGCACCGCTCACACAGACACGGGGGAGATTCTCAATGGACAGCATCGCTGTCCCGGCGCCGCATGCGCGCCGGACTTCGACGGCGTGGCCGGGGGCCGCGCCCTGCTGTGGGTGAGCATAGGGGCGGTCCACGCGGTGAGCTGAGACACGGCGCGCTGGTCGCGGCGAGCGTGCTGCTCGTGCTCGGGCTCGTCGCCGCGTGGAGCGTCCTCATTCCCGGTTTCATGGACTGGGATGACATAGTGGCGGCCGTCATCGGCTCGCTGCGCCTGACGGGGCCGCTCGGAGCCGCGTTCGCGGCCTGGGTGGCGCTGCGCAGACGCCGCGCCGAACGGGGCCGCGTCCTGACGCCCTGGCGGGCCGCCAAGGCGCCGCTGTCGATCATCGCGGTCGTCACCGGCTCCTTCGGGGCGACCGTGCTGCTGCTCGGTCTGCGCGCCGCGCTGACCGGGGAGGGCGGACCGCTGCTGCCCGGCGGCCTCGCGATGTCCGTCGCCGGGCTGGGGCTGTACGTCGTGGTCGGCTGGATCCTCGGCTGGCTCGTGCCGGTCGTCGTCGTCCCGCTGATCGCGGGAGCCGGCACGTATGGGCTGTTCACCTGGCTGGCCGCCGGGCCCACCTGGGCCTTCCGGCTCGCGCCGGCCCCCGGCGAGCCCTTCGAGCTGCTCGGGGGCATGAGCGAGACCGCGTACGCGGACCAGACGCTCTGGCTGCTGGGCCTCGGCACCACGCTGTTCCTCGGGTGGGTGGCCCTGGTGACCCGGCGTACGCTGGCGCTGGCCGCCGCGGTGATCGCCGTACTGGCCGCCGGGACCGGCGCGGCCAGGCTGGTGACCGAGCCGCAGACGATGGCGGCGAGCGAGCGTCTCGCCTTCACCTGCCAGGAGTGGCCGATCCAGGTGTGCGTCCGGCCGGCGTTCCGCGCGGGCCTGGCCGACCTCGCCACCGTGTTCACCGCGCTCGCGCTACGGCTGGCCGGGACGCCGGCCGCTTTCAAGCGGGTCGAGCAACGGGCGTACGGCGAGGAGGTGCCGCCCAGGCCGGGAGTGGTGGTCGTCCACTTCGACGATCTCACGTCCGGGTACGCCCAGCGGGCGGCCGCCGAGTTCCTCGACCGCCTGGCCCATCCCTGCCCGGGGGCCGTGGCCGCGGGTTACCGGGCGATCGTCGTCGCCTGGCTGCGGGGTGTCTCTCCGCTGCCCGTCGGGCCGCTGCCGGAGCACCGCGACGCCGCCATCTGGTTCTCGGAGCTGACCGAGACCCAGCGGCAGGACTGGCTGCGCATGTTCTACTACGACTTCGTCTCCTGCGGCCTGCAGGCCAAGCACTTCGGGGGCGGCGCGCGGGCTGCCGGTCCCGCGAGGGGCTACCCGGTCACCGCGGTTCCCGCGCCCGGCTACAAGACCGAGCCGGCGTATCCGGGGACGGCCGTCGCCACCGTGCCGGCCGCAACGGACGGCTGGGGGCCGAGTGCGGCCCCGAGTGGCGCGGCCGGGCCGGAATCGGGCTGGACCGGCCCGAGTCCGTCCGCCCCGGCGTGGCCGTCTCCGTCCGCGAGCCCCTGGGACACGCCGGGTGAGAGCCCGGCCGGTCAGGGCCACAGGGGGCGGAGGTATCCGGGTTGGTGGGACATGCCACCCCGCGAAGGCGCCCGCAGGGGCCGCCCCTGGGGCCCGGGACGGCCGTCGCACCCCAGGCGGCCCGGCAGGCCCGGGGACACGCGGTTCCCCGGCCACGCCGGCGACGCGAGCCCGTCACCCGCCCCGGACCTCCCGCAGCCCGGCGCCTCGCCGTCCGGCCGGCCCGGCAACGCGGGGGCGCAGCGCGGAAACGCGCCCGGTTCCCCTCCGGAGAACGCGCCGGGCCGCGGGCGGCCGGCCGGGCGGGGCGGTGCCGGCGCCCGGCCGGGTGGACC
>JADGHC010000704.1 GCA_019689655.1 Microbispora sp. | reverse complement strand
GCCCGTCGGTGTCGCCGAGCCCCTCGCCCTCGGCCAGCCCCTCGCCGTCCACCGGCCCGCGCTCGTGCTCCGCGACGTACCGGATCGTCAACCAGTGGCCGGGCGGCTTCCAGGGCGAGCTGACCGTGCGCAACACGGGGACCGTGACGACGTCGTCGTGGACCGTCACCCTCACCTTCCCCAACGGCCAGCGCATCACGCAGATGTGGGGCGGGCGCTACACCCAGTCGGGAAGCCTGGTGACCATCACGAACGAGTCCTGGAACGGCACGCTCGCGCCGAACGCCACGACGACCGCCGGTTTCACCGGCAGCTCGTCCGGCGGCGCCGACGGGACGCCGGCGCCCGTCACCTGTACGGCCGCCTGACGCCCCGTCCGGGTCAGCGCGGCCCGACGAACAACGTCTGCGTGGCCGCGCCGACCTCGCCGTGCTGGTCGAACAGGGTGGTGCGGGTCAGCCCGCGCCCCCGGGGACCGATCGTCGTGGCCGCGTCCAGGCAGATCCACTCGCCTTCGGGATCGCGGAACAGCGAGATCGTGAGGTCCACGTTGGCGAACATGTAGGCGTCGAAGTCCAGGGCGCAGCTGATGCCGTTGCCGCTGTCGGCGAACATCGCGAGCCGCTCCAGCGGGGTGGTCTCCTCGCCCTCGACCAGCGGCACGCGCGTTCTGCCCCACGCGACGGCGGGACCGGGCTCTTCCGGTGAGCCCTTGACGAACCGCCAGTCGGTGGCCCTGCCGTACCCGAAACCCCGGGCGATCCAAGACTCCTCGTCGCCCGGGGAGGGCGGCGGGACGGGCGCGGGCGGCGCGGCGGCCTCACTCGCCGGACTGCCGGCCTCCCTGATGCGCCACGCGGTCGCCCTGACCAGCTCCCGCCCGCCGGAGGTGAGGCTGGCGCCGAGGCACTGGACCCGCTTGCCGTCTCTCAGCAGCTCGCCGCGTACCTCCACCTCCGCCACCGGGACGGGGGCGAACACGTCCACCGCCAGCCGGGCCAGCGGAAGACCGGGACCGGGGATACGGGCGAGCTCGTGCACCAGCAGCGCCGTGACGGGTCCCATGTGCTGGTGCCGTGGGTCCCACGGCCCCTGGGTGTGCTCCGTCGCCTGATACCGGCCCTGCCCGAGGGGGATGTACATCGCCATGGAACAAAATTCTAGAGACGGCTCCGTGGCGTGCTCCTCCGGCTCGCCCGGCACTTCTCGGCCGGGATGGGCGGACCCCGGCGCCGCCGCGCCTCTACCGCCGAACCTGCGCGTCCCGGCGCTCCTTTACGTCCGTGTCCGGGACCGCGTACCCGGGAATCGACGGCCACCGGACCGTGAGCACCACCGACTCCTCTTCGGCGTACCAGGAGTGATCGACCCCGGGGCCCCACACCACGTAATCACCCTGGTTGTCCAGCACCACGCTCCGCTCGGGAAACTCGACGCGAAAGCGGCCGCTGATCAGCACGAGGAGCGCGGTCCGCCGCTCGCCGGTGACCCATTCGGCACGCCGGTCGCCACGAGGATGCGCATACCACTTGATCTCGACATCATCGCTGTGCCGCACATCGCCGGCGGGCTTGAAATGCCCCAGCAGCCACCCGCGGTCTGCGACCGCGTCCAGGTTCGCGTTGCCCACATACACGTTCTCTGTCACGGCCCCGCACGGTAGCCGAGCCCGTCACCGACCTTTGTGTACGGGCGCCGGCGCGGCCCCGAACGGCGAGATCGGCACGCCGGAGTTGCAGACGGACTGCGCACCGGAGATGGAGACGGACTGGCGGCAGCGGGGCGGCGAAACCGGCTATGGGCCCCGGCCGGTGCGAGCATGAGCAGCACGCCGCGTTATCGCGCGGCTCTTTCTGCTTGACCTGCAGCTCCAACTTTTCGCGTGTGGCGGTTGCTGAGAGTGATGACTGCGAGAGAAAATTAAAACAGAGTTTCGAATCACGAGCGAGGAGGCGCAGTGGACCTGTTCGACCTTGATCACGGGCACTCTCCTCGTTCGGGTGATGGTGAGCGGTGGGATCGGCTGCTCGCCGGTTCGCCGTTGTGGTCATCGGACGGGCCGCTTGCTCGTGATGACTGCCGCTTCGACCTTTTCTCCACTTCATCAGAGGCGACCGACAATCTGATTCCTCGTATGGGCCCCGCCGTGGATGAATCTGCGTTCGGCGCAGCCCTGTTCGCGGGTAGCACGCGTGGCGGCGGCACGACCGGCACCGGCGTGGCGGCGGAGGGTTTCGGCGGCACGCAGGCTGGTGGGAGCCGGGGATTCGGCGGTCCCGGAGCCCAGGGTGCCGCCTCGGGTACCGGCCGGGGCGATCACGCCTTCGCCGGTGGTGGTGCCCGCGCTGGGGTCGGGGCACGTGACGGTGCGCGCACCGTCGGCAGTACCGGTGAGAGCGGCGGTACGTGCTGGAGCGCCGGTGTAGCCGGTGCCGAGGGCGCTGTCCGGGATGGCGCCTTCACCGATGACAAGGCAGGTGCCGGTGGTGGCAGCACGCCCGGCGGGCATGCCGGTCGCACGGCTGCCGGTGCTGGCACTCGTGCCGGTTCTGACGACGCCTTCGCCGGTCCTGGTGCCAATGCCGGCGGCTGCCCCGGGTGTGCCGGTGGTGTGGGTGCTGGCGCCGGTGGTTGTCCCCGGTGCGCCGGTGGCGTGGGTGCGGGTGCCGGCACTCGTGCCGGTTCTGATGACACCTTCGCCAGTGGTGGTTGTCCGCGGTGTGGCGGTGGTGCGGCTGCTGGCGCTGGTGCTGGTTTCGATGGTGCGGGTGCCGGTGGTGTGGGTGTCGGTGGCGTGGGTG
>JADGHC010000703.1 GCA_019689655.1 Microbispora sp. | reverse complement strand
GCGCGGGGGGGGGGGGCCGCCTCCCCCCCCCCCCCCCCCCCCGCCCCGGCCGATGAATACTCGGTGAGCGCTCAGATGAGGCCGAGGGCGAGCATCGCGTCGGCCACCCTCCGGAAGCCGTCGATGTTGGCGCCGGCCACGTAGTCGCCCGGCATGCCGTACGCGTCGGCGGTCTCCAGGCAGCGGTCGTGGATGTCGGTCATGATCTCCTGCAGCTTCCGCTCGGAGAACTCGAACGTCCACGAGTCGCGGCTGGCGTTCTGCTGCATCTCCAGGGCGCTGGTGGCCACACCGCCGGCGTTGGCCGCCTTGCCCGGGCCGAAGGCCACCCCGGCCTCCCGGAACACCCGGATGCCCTCCGGCATGGTGGGCATGTTGGCGCCCTCGCCGACCGCGATGCACCCGCCCTTCACCATCGCCTCGGCGTCCTTGCCGGTGATCTCGTTCTGCGTGGCCGACGGGAGCGCCACCTCGCAGGGCACCTCCCACACGCTGCGCCCGGGCACGTACGTCGCCTCGGTGCCGCGCCGCTCGGCGTAGGCGCTGAGGCGGCGCCGCTCGACCTCCTTGACCTGCTTGAGGATGTCGAGGTCGATGCCCTTCTCGTCCACGACGTACCCCGAGGAGTCGGAGCAGGCGACGACGACACCGCCCAGCTCGGTCACCTTCTCGATGGCGTAGATGGCCACGTTGCCCGAGCCCGAGACGACCACCCGCTTGCCGTCGAACGACGTGCCCCGCGCCTTGAGCATCTCCTCGACGAAGAACGCGCAGCCGTAGCCGGTGGCCTCGGTGCGGACCTGGGCGCCGCCGTAGCTCAGCCCCTTGCCGGTGATGACGCCGGACTCGTACCGGTTGGTGATGCGCTTGTACTGGCCGAACAGGTAGCCGATCTCCCGCTGCCCGACGCCGATGTCGCCCGCGGGCACGTCGGTGTACTCGCCCAGGTGGCGGTAGAGCTCGGTCATGAAGCTCTGGCAAAAGCGCATGATCTCCCGGTCGGAGCGGCCCTTCGGGTCGAAGTCCGCGCCGCCCTTGCCCGCGCCGATCGGCAGGCCGGTCAGGCTGTTTTTGAAGATCTGCTCCACCGCGAGGAACTTGATGATGCCGAGGTAGACCGACGGGTGGAACCGCAGGCCGCCCTTGTACGGCCCGAGCGCGCTGTTGAACTCGACCCGGAAGCCGCGGTTGATGTGCACCTCGCCCTGGTCGTCCTCCCAGGGCACCCGGAAGATGATCTGCCGTTCCGGCTCGAAGATCCGCTCGATGATCTTCTGCTCCGCGTACTCGGGGTGTTTGCCGAGCACCGGGCCGATGCTCTCCAGCACCTCGCGCACGGCCTGGTGGAACTCGGTCTCACCGGGGTTGCGGCGCAGAACGTTGTCGTAGACGGCCTCGAGCCTCTCGTGCAGCATTCAGTCTCCCTATTGTCGGATTCCTCCCTATTTCACAGTAGAAACATTTCCGTTGTGATCAATACAGTCTCAAGATTCGGGACGGGCGCGGCCCGCATGCACGCGGTGACCCGGTGGCGGAGACCGGCCGGATGACCTCCCGGCCGCCGATGAAAATTTCCCGGCCCGGCGCGCCGTACCGTCCGCGCCGCAGACCCGGCCCGCTGGTCAGCGCGGGACGGCGCGAGCGCGGCGCGCGGACGACTCACCCGTTGATTGCACCGGCCGCGGCGGGCGCGTTCGATGGATCACGAGCCGCACGCCTACGTCCCGACCCGGAGTCCGCATGTCCAAGCGTCTCGCCGTGGCACTCGCGAGCACCATCGGCACCGTGATCGCCTCCGCCGCGCTCGTCGCGACCCAGCCGACCGCCGCGGGCGCGGCGACCGGCGGTTTCGACTTCACCCGGGCACAAGTCGCCACGACGGGACTGCGGGCACCGTGGGGAATCGCCTTCCTCCCCGACGGCAGCGCCCTCGTCTCCGAACGCGACACCGCGACCATCGAACAGGTGCGTCCCGGATCCCCGCCCGTTCAGGTGGCCACGGTCCCGAACGTGTCGCCGGGAGGCGAGGGCGGCCTGCTCGGCATCGCGGTCTCCCCGTCGTACGCCACGGACCGGTGGGTCTACGCGTACTACAGCTCCGCCTCCGACAACCGGGTGGTCCGCTTCCGGCTCGACGCGCCGCAGACGCAGCAGACGATCCTCACCGGCATCCCCCGCGCCCAGTTCCACAACGGCGGGCGCATCGCGTTCGGCCCCGACGGCATGCTGTACGTGTCCACGGGCGACGCCGGGACCTCCTCCAACGCGCAGGACCTGAACAGCCCGGGCGGCAAGATCCTGCGCATGACGCCCGACGGCGGGGTTCCCGCGGACAACCCGTTCCCCGGCTCGCGGGTCTACAGCTACGGCCACCGCAACGTGCAGGGGCTCGCCTGGGACGAGGCCGGCCGGCTGTACGCCACCGAGTTCGGCCAGAACACCTGGGACGAGATCAACTACATTCAGCCGGGCCGCAACTACGGCTGGCCGACATGCGAAGGCGTGTGCAACGACTCGCGTTTCACCAATCCCATCGTGACCTGGAGCACGGCGGAAGCGTCGCCGAGCGGACTGGCCTACGCCAACGGCACGCTCTTCGCCGCGGCGCTGCGCGGCACGCGGCTGTGGACGGTTCCGGTGAAGGCGGGTACGGCCGGCACGCCGGCGGCCGAGTTCCAGGGCACGTACGGACGCCTGCGCGCCGCCGCGATCGGGCCCGACGGGTGGCTCTGGGTGACGACCAACAACCGCGACGGCAGGGGGACTCCGGCCGCCGACGACGACAAGATCATCCGCGTCCCGCCGGCGGGCGGCCCGTCG
>JADGHC010000062.1 GCA_019689655.1 Microbispora sp. | reverse complement strand
CCGCCACCAGTGAAGGTGTCACTGCCCTGGGCTGCGCCCGAAGCAGCCTCCCGGGCTCCGGGACCACCGAAACCCCGGAACTGGCCGGGATGCGTGCCGGCGCGTGCACCTGCACCACCACTGGCGAAGGCGTCACCGTCCCGGCCGATGCCTGAAGCAGCGCCCGGGGTTCCAGGGGTGCCGAATCCTCGGCTCTGGCCGGGACTCATGCCGCCGACGCCCTCTGCCGCCACGCCGGTGTCAGTCACTGCGGTGTCAGTCACGCCGCCAGCACGTGTGCTGCCCGCGAACAGGGCCGCGCCGAACGCAGATTCATTCACGATGGGGCCCTTACGACCAGGGCCCATACCAGGGATCGGATTGTCGGTCGCAGGTGATGAAGTGGGGAAAAGGTCGAAGCGGCAGTCATCACGAGCCGGCGGCCCGTCCGATGACCACAACGGCGAACCGGCGAGCAGCCGATCCCACCACTCACCATCACCACCGCCGAACCGCGCATCGCCCCGGGCCGCCACGCTTTCCGCCCCGGTACCACCATCCGAACGACGAGAGCGCCAAGGATCGATCTCGAAGAGATCCATGACACCTCCCGCCTGTAACTCGAAAACTTGTTTTAATTCTCTCTCGCAGTCGTCACTCTACGCAACCGCAGAACACGATTTGTTGGAGTCACAGGATCACGAAGGCGCGGCAGGGACATTCGGCAGCAAGCCGGGTCAATCACGGGACATTCAACAGAACGTGCACCAGCCCGGGCCGGGCAGGAGCAGCAGCTACCGCGCCTCTCTGGCTAGGTTCTTGGACGATCTCGACGCAGCCCGGCGAACAGCCCGAATCTTCGTGCGGCAGACCCCCCGAAGCCTGCTCAAAAGAACAGGCGGACGAACGCTCACCGGCGATCCAGATCGGTGTGCCTTTTGATGTCGACGTGGATGAGATCGCCGGACGCGGGTCTTCGTAGTGGAGGATGGTGCGGCCGGTGGCTCGGTCTAGGCGGCCAGCCGGGTCAGCTTGTAGCGGGCAAGGACGCGGTGGACGGTCGAGGGGTGCAAGCCCAGCAGGTGGCGATACGGGCCGGCCCCACCGGCGCAGCACATGGACTTGATGATGCGCCGCTCGATGCGGCTGGGGTGCGGCGAGGGCTGTGGTGCCTGCGACGCCACGCGCGGCACCTCGCTCACGCCGACTCGGCGGTGCGGGTGGGGGTGCGGCGAGGGCTGTGGTGTGGCGCCCGTCTCTGCGCCGTTCACGACGGTTCGGCGGTGCATAGTGGGAAGGTCGGGCCGATGTACCCCGATGGCGGGGCCGGTGCGATCGCATGCACCGTCCGCGCTCACCAACCGGCCACGGAGCACGTCCATGCCGTAAGTCGGCCGAGCGTGACTTCTTTCCCCGTATGGCGAACGCTTCGGGGACCGGCAGGAGGTCCTTCAGGGCCAGGAGGAGGTCAACGCTTGCGCAGCAGCAGACGGCCGCGGCGGAACCGCTCGTTCTCGACGGGCGCGCGCAGCATCCGTCCGATCTCGGTGAAACCCGCGCTGCGTGCCAGCTCGGCGAGTTCGTCGATCGGCCACCGGTACGCCGTCGTCACCTTGTGGTCGAACTCCGACACCGGATCGTCCTCGGACTCAAAGAAGCCGAGCAGGAGGTGGCCGCCCGGTGCCAGCACACGGCGGAACTCGGCGAAATAGGAGGGCAGCTCCCGCGGTGGCACGTGGATGGTGGAGTACCACGACACGACGCCGCTCAGCTCGCCGTCGGCGAGGTCCAGCGCGTGCATGGAGCCGGTCTCGAAGCGCAGGTCCGGGTACGCCTCGCGGGCCAGCTCGATCATCCTGGGCGACAGGTCGACGCCGAAGACATCCAGCCCCAAGTCCCGCAGGTGCGCGGTCAGATAGCCGGGGCCGCAGCCGAGTTCGGCGACCGGCCCGGCGCCGGCGTCCCTCACGCAATCGGCGAACGCGGCGAGCATCGCACGGTCCAGCGGCAGGCGGTCAAGCGAGTCCCGGACCAACTCGGCGTACAGGACGGCGACGGCGTCGTACGCCTCCGCCGTCGCGGCGAGATAGGGAGCGGTTTCGGTCATGGCGAGCGACTCTAGCGCCTCGGTTCGCCGCAGGGACCGCCAGAAGGATCATCCGGCAGTCGCCGGCCGCCACGCGACGGCGGCCTCACCGCAAGGTGGGCGGCCCAACCGGGGGCGGATCGGAGACGCCGATCCGCCCTCCGTCCGCACCCGGGGTCAGGTCACCGGGGCCGCGGCACGCAGCACCTTCATGAACTCGCGCATCCACGCCGGGTGGTCCGGCCAGGCCCGCCCGGTCACGAGGTTCTGGTCGACGTGCGCCTCGCTGTCGACCCACGTGCCGCCGCCGTTCTCGACGTCGGGCGCGCAGGCGGGGTACGCGCTGCTCTCCCTGCCCTTGAGCACTCCGGCCGCCGCGAGCACCAGCGGGCCGTGGCAGAGCGCGGCGATCGGCTTACCGGCCTCCGCGAAGTGGCGGACGATCTCCTGAACGTTCCGGTCGCCGCGGATGTACTCGGGGGCGCGCCCGCCGGGGATCACCAGCGCGGCGTACTCGTCCGGGTTCACATCGGCGAAGGCCACGTCGGCCGCCCAGGTGTGGCCCGGCTTCTCGGTGTAGGTGTCGAACCCGTCGACGAAGTCGTGCACCACGAACTGGAGTTTCTTGGCCGACGGTGCGGCGATGCGCACCTCGTAGCCCTCCTCCAGAAGCCGCTGGTACGGGTACATCACCTCCAGGTCCTCGGCCGCGTCACCGGTGATGATGAGCACCTTCGCCATGGTGTAACCCCCTTTGCGTACGGTCGCGGCCTCATCCTGCGCACGGCTTCCCCAACGGGTCAACGTCTCGTCCTGCTTCGGTCACGCGGCGCGTCTTTGGACGGGAGATCGGGAGCACTTGGCACCGGCACCCCCGCGGATCCGCTAGAGTTATTCACGCGTCGCCGGGAAAACCCGAGCGATGGCTGCGGAAGTGGCTCAGTGGTAGAGCATCACCTTGCCAAGGTGAGGGTCGCGGGTTCGAATCCCGTCTTCCGCTCGAAGCCCGGACCACAACCGGGTACGGACGATTAGCTCAGCGGGAGAGCGCTTCCCTGACACGGAAGAGGTCACTGGTTCAATCCCAGTATCGTCCACCATCCTTCGAAGGCCGGATCCGGAACCACGGGTCCGGTTTTCTGCGTTCCGGCCAACCTGAGGCCGCCGAAGCGATCAGCGGAGAAGGGCGCGTCCGTGGACGCACGGCGCTCTGCTCGCAGGGTCCCGTACGAGGGACGTTGCCGGTCATCGGCCGGGTGCTGCCGGCGTGGCGGCGGCGACCTCGCGGCTGTCCTGGGCCCCCGCAGGATCCCGGTGTGCATCCGGACGGCGGAGTACCCCTGGGCCAGGCTCCCGAAAGCGATTGCCGGGGCGCGCGAAATGCGGACCTCACCCAGCGCCCGCCTTCCCGGGCGGTGATCCCGTCTCCCCGAACGCCGCCCGAGCCGAGGAATGCGGCGGCGGAACCGTACGGACGCTTCTCGCGCAAGGACCGGATTCCGGATTCGAGGCGTGAAGTCCACGCCCGGAGGACTCTCGTGCGAATCCCCGGGGAAGTGCGGATTTCAGGGAACTCGGGCGTTAATTCCCGGGCGTGCGAGAGCGAGCCGGCATACCGCACCGATTCGTCCATTGATGCCGGGGCGCCATCCGCGATCACCGGCCGGGGCGCCGGGTGAGCGGCCCTCCAATCGCGGTGGTCCCCAGGGGCGATGGTCCATCGGGTGCGGCGATTCCCGCGTGCGGTCCCGTTCCTCGCGACCGGCGCCGATCCCGCTCCTCCGCGACGGGTGCCGGCCGCAAATATGCGGCCGGCACCGCCGGCGGACATCGCGGCAGGACATTAACCTTCCCAGCAGTCCATTCCCGCCATCACCGGTACGCCCCCGCCAAGACCACCGGTATCACGATGGGCGCGGCCATTCCCAGCCAATCCGCCCCCACACGCGGATGAGCCGGTCGCGGCCCTTTCCCCAGCGCCAGGTAATCTTCTATCAATTCCCCCCGGAGCGACACAATCCGTTTTCCGGGCAAACTTCACGAACGCGTCTAGATTTCTTCTAAATGACGGAGTTTGTCGTCATTTCCGGGGTCGTATCCGCGTCGATCTCCGAGCAGCATCGACGATCACGCGCGGCCGCGCCGGTCACGGGAACTCCCGGGACGGGACGACGAGAACCTGCGGCGCTGCCTGGCACATCCGGGTACGCAGCCAGAGCAGCTGAACGGCCGTCTCGGGAGCGCAGCGGCGGGTGAGGCCGAGCAGCTCGTCGTCTCTGAGCCCACGGGCGGCCTGCGCGATCACGGTCCAGGACAGATCGCAGCCGGTGGCGAGGAGATACAGCTCGTGCAGGTCCCGCAGCAGTGTGAGGCCGCCGCCCCGCCCCCGCGGCGTCACGGACGGGCGCCGTACCGTCCCCGAGCCGCCGCCTTCGGCACCGGTACGCTCCCCGTCCGCGGCCCCGCGAATCACGCGCGGCAGGTCCGCCACCGCTCCCAGGCCCGCCGCGTCGAATCCGGCCGTGTCGTAGCCCCCGGCGTCAAGGCCGCCGGCACCGAAGCCTCCGGCATCGAAGCCCCCCGCGCCGAAGCCTCTCGCACCAAGACCATCCGCGCCGAGACCATCAGCACGGAGACCATCTGCGCCGAGACCATCAGCACGGAGACCATCTGCGCCGAGACCTTCACCGCCGAAGCCCTCGGCGCCGAAACTCTCGGCACCGAAACCCTCGCTGCCGGCGCCCGGGGGCTCCAGGAGCGCCGCTTCCAAACCCGGAGGTTTCACGCCACACGCCCCCGAGCCGGGCTCCCCCGACCGCGCCCGGCCGAGACACGGGTCGCGGCCGGTCAGGGCGCGATATCGCCATAGGAAGGGCTCCAGCTGTTCGGCGTGGTCGAGGCACTGCGCGGCCAGGCGTTCGCAGACGCCGGACAGGTCCGGCTCCCGGGGATGATCACGCCGCAGCGCGCGGAACCCGGACGACAGCTCCTGCTGGGTGCGAGACAGCGTCTCCAGGTAGCGCCCCAGTTGCTCGCTCACCGAGCGTCCCACCCGCGGGCGGCGTCCCCCCAAGCGGTGCGTGTGCGTACAGGGACCATGTCTCGTCGCTTCCTTCCGGTAGGCCGACCCACACCTTCGCTCCGGCGATCGCGGACGTCAGACCTCCTCGTATCGTTCCTGCGCCTCCCCTCCCCCCGCCGTGGCCGTCACCTCCGGCCGCGTGGGCACGGCATGGCCGAGGTGCGCGGCGGCCGCCGGGCACAGGCCGTCCTCCACCGCGGCGTCCCCGGGCCGCCCGGCCTTCACCAGCCGAACCGCCGCGGCCGTACGCAGCGGCCGGCGGGACACCGCGTCCCACGAGGTGAGCGTGAGCTCCTCCGCCGCCCGCGACCCGGCCTCGTCCCGGCCGTCGAGCAGCAAAACCACGGCTCCGGGCCGTACGCCCGACAGCCGCGCGACGGCCTCCAGCGCGCCCAGAGGCGACTCGACCCGGACGAGGTCGCCGTCCTCCACGCCGAGCGCCGCGGCGTCGCCGGGGTGGACCTCCAGGCACGGCCCGGGTACGGCGTCGCCGTGACGGGGAAGCCGGGCCGGAAAGCGGCGCGGCACCCGGCGGGTGGTCAGGACCAGGGGGTACTCGTCGCCGGCGACCTCGGCGGACGGCTCGAAGTCGGCGGCGTGGAGGATGGCACGCCCTCCCGGGTTCTCGGCCCGGTACTGCTCCTCGCCGAACTCGGCCCCCGTGGCGAGGTCGGCGCCGAACGTCTGGCAGCGCCCCGGCCCGGTGGCGAAGCGGCCCCCGGCGTACAGGCGCTCGGCGCCCTCGGACCATGCCGGGGTGCAGGGCCACTGGACGCCGCCGGCCCGCAGCCGCTCGTAGGTGATCCCGGTGTGGTCGCAGGGGCGGCCCTTGGAGCACGCCTTCCACGCCTCGAACGCCGACTCCGCGTCGGTCCAGGGCACGAGCGGCCGGCCGTCCCGGTCGCGCAGGTCCATCCGCCGCGCGTAGTCGAGCAGGATGTCGAGGTCCGCCCTGGCCTCCCCCGGCGGCTCGACCGCCTTCTCGCACAGATGCACCGTGCGGTCGGCGCCGGTGACGGTGCCGGTCTTCTCGCCCCACGCCGCCGCCGGGAGCACCACGTCGGCCAGCCGTGCGGTCTCGGTCAGGTACGGATCCTGGACGACGACGAACAGGTCCTCCCCGGCGAGGACCCGGCCGAGGCCGGGCACCGTGGCCACCGGGTCGGACGCGGTGATCCACAGCAGCCCGATCGAGCCCTCCTCGGCGTACCTGAGGATCTGGGTGGCGTGCGTGGCGGGCCCCCAGTGGGGGATGACGGCGGGGTCGACGTTCCACAGGTCCGCCAGCTCGCGCACGTGCCCCGGGTCTGCCCAGTTGCGCAGCCCGGGCAGGTCCCCGGCCGAGCCCGCCACCAGCGCGTCGCAGCCGGGCCCGCCGAGCTGGAGCAGTCCGGCCCCCGGGCGGCCGAGCATGCCGCGCAGCAGGTGCACGTTGTTGACCTGGCACGCCGCGGCGGTCGCCTGGTTGGAAGCCAGGAAGTGGGGGCTCACGGTGGACACCAGCCGCTCGGCCGCGCCCAGGATCTCGGCGGCCTGCTCGATGCGGCTCACCGGCACCCCGCAGATCTCCGCCGCCCGTTTGGCCGGGTACGCCTCGACCACCCGCCACAGCCGTTCGAACCCCACGGTGTGCGCCGCGACGTACGCCGCGTCGTGCCAGCCGCCCGCGATCAGTTCGTGCAGCAGGCCGTTGAGCAGGGCCACGTTGGTCCCGGGGCGTACGGCGAGGTGGACGTCGGCCTCCCCGGCCGCCGCCGTCCCCCCGGGGCCGACCGCGATCATGGCGGGCGGCCGGGACCCGAGCCGCCGGTCGAGCATGCGCTCCCACAGCACGGGGTGGGAGGCGGCGCAGTCGTGGCCCCACAGCGCGAGCGCGTCGCAGTGGTCCACGTCGGTGTACGAGCCGGGCTGGCCGTCGGCGCCGAAGCTCGCCGCGAGCGCCGCCGCGGCCGCAGCCGCGCCCCAGCGGGTGTCGCCGTCCATGTGCGGGGTGCCGATCCCCGCCTTCCCGATGACGGCCAGCGTGTAGTGCTCCTCGAGGAACAGCCGCGTGCCCGTGTGGAAGGCGAGGCGGGCCCAGCCGCCGGGCCGGGCGAGCAGCTGCCTCGACCGCGCGACGACGCGGTCCATCGCCACGTCCCACGTCGTCTCGACCAGCCGCCCGTTCTCGCGTACGAGGGGGCGGGTGAGCCGTCCGGCGCGCGGCTGCCAGGCGTGCCATTCCCGGGGGTCGAGCCTGCCGTGGTTGACGCGGTCGCCGGCCCGGCCGCGTACGCCGACGATCCGGCCGCCCCGCACCGCCAGGTCGAGGGCGTCGCCGCCCGCGCCGGCCGCGGAGACGGCGCGGACCCAGCGCTCGACCTCGTGCTCGGCGAGGCCGTCCTCCAGGACCATGTCCACGCGCACCGGCCAGGGACTGCCGAGGCGGATGACCGGGGGAAGCGCGTCGCGCATGTGACTCGGCAGGGCCGCCGCCAGCCGTTCCACCGCGTCGGGAGGCCCGTACGGCGTGCGCCGCGCCCTGGGATCGGTGATCCGGTCCGGCACCTGGCACCTCCGCGGTGGCGATGGGTGAACGAGGCGTCCCGTACCCGGTGCCGCGCACCCCTGATCCCGGTATCGCCCGAACTGACCGGTTCCTTTTCGAATACTTTCCATAAGGGGTTAATGTCGCGTCCTGTCCCCCTGTACGCTCTGATGATCAGTAAAGTGCGTTTACTGGGTGATGTCTGCGCGGCTGTGGGGGGCGGACCGCGCATCGCGTGTGGGGTGCGGATGGACGGACGCACGGCCGGGCCGGTCGTCTCGGGCACTTCCACGCCGCTCGTCGGACGACGGGACGCCCTGGCCACGCTGAGGAACGTGATGGCCGCGAGCCGGCGGGACGGATTCCAGTTCCTCGCGCTGGTCGGCGAGCCGGGCATGGGCAAGACGCGGCTGCTGGGCGAGCTGGCGGCGATGGCGGGACGGGACGGGTTCACCCCGCTGTGGGGCCGCGCCGCCGAGTACGAGCAGATGCTCCCCTACAGCGCCCTGGTGGACGCGCTCGACGACCACCTCGACACCCGCCGCGAGGAGGTCACCCGGGCGGTGGGGGCCGGGCAGGCCGCGCTGCTGTCCGGCGTCTTCCCCGGGCTCGCCGCCGACGGCGCCCCGGCCGGGGACGAACCGGCGCTGGCCGACGACCGCAGCGGCCTGGCCCGCTACCGGCTCTACCGGGCCGTACGGCATCTCGTGGGCGCGCTGGCCGGGCCCTCGGGCCTGCTGCTGGTCCTCGACGACGTCCACTGGGCCGACGACGGCACGATGGAGTTCCTCGACTACCTCGTGCGCCATCCCCCGGCCGGACCGGTGCTGATGGCGGTGGCCTACCGCCCGGCGCAGGCCGCCCCGCGCGTGGCCACGCTGGCCGCGAGCGCCGGCCCGCGCGGGCACGAGGTCGTGGTCGGCCCGCTCAGCGCGGACGAGGTGCGGCAGTTCCTCGGCCCCGGCGTCAGCCGCGGGCGGGGCACGGCGCTGTACGAGGCCAGCGGGGGCAACCCCTTCTACCTGGAGGCGCTGGCCCGGATGGGCGGCACCGACGTGGCCGCGCTGCCGCCGACCGTGCTCGCGGCGCTCCAGGTCGAGCTGAGCGACCTGTCCCCCGGCGCGCTGCTGGTGGCCCAGGCCGCGGCCGTCGCCGCCGACGAGTTCGAGCCCGCCGTCGCCGCCGTGGCCGCGCAGGTGCCGTACGACGCCACGCTCGCCGCGCTGGACGAGCTGGTCGAGCGTGACATCATCCGCAGCGCGGGCGGGCGGTTCCGCTTCCGCCACCCCCTCGTACGGCGCGCGGTCTACGAGTCCGCCGCGGCGGGCTGGCGGGTGGGCGCGCACGCGCGGATCGCGGCCCACCTGGCCGAGGTGGGCGCCCCGGCGACCGTACGGGCCCACCATGTCGAGCAGTCCGGGACGTTCGGCGACCGGCGGGCCGTGGAGGTGCTGGTGGCCGCGGCCCGCGCGGTCACCGCGCACGCGCCGGCCACCTCGGCGCACTGGCTGCAGGCGGCGCTGCGGCTCATGCCCGACGACGCCGCGACGCGGGAGGACCGGCTCGCCCTGATGATGGAGCTGAGCTGGGCGCAGGGCATCAGCGGCAGGCTGGCCGAGGGCCGCGACACCGCCCGCGAGCTGCTGCGCATGCTTCCCGAGGACGACTACCCGCGCCGGGGCCGGGCGGCCCGCGTGGCCGCCCTGATGGAGCGCCAGCTCGACCGCCCGCACGAGGCGCGGGCGCTGCTGCTCGACGAGCTGAGCCGGATGCCCAACCCGCGGGCCGCCGCGGCCGTGCCGATGCGGATGCGCCTGGTCGCCGAGAGCATGATGCGGGTGGACTTCCGGGCCGCGCAGGCCGTGCTCGACCTGATGCCCGACAACGCCGACGACTGGGAGCCGGGCCTCGCGGTCGCGGTGGCGGCCCTGCGCCCGATGCCCGCCCTGGCCGCGCGGCGCATCGACGACGCGCTACGCTACGCCGACGTCGCCGGCAAGCTGCTCGCGGACGCGCCGGACGAGCACCTGTCCGAGTGGCTCGACGCCATCGCCTGGCTGTGCTGGGCCGAGTCCTACCTCGGCAGGTACGGCGACGCGCTGCGCCACTTCGACCGGGCGGCGGCGATCGCCCGGTCGACCGGGCAGAGCTACATCCTGACCAACCTGCTCGCGGGGCGGGCCAAGACGCTGGCGGCGACCGGCCGCCTGGAGGAGGCCGCGGAGACCGCCGAGGAGTCCGTCGAGGGCGCCCGGCTGCTCGACTCCGGCCAGCAGATCGTCTTCGCACTCACCCAGGTCTGCCTGGTCGAGTCGTGGCGCGGCGACGACGAGGCGGCGCTGCGGGCCGGCGAGGAGGCCGTGCACCGCGGCGTCGGGACGGGCGAGACCTGGGAGGCCACGGCGCGGTACGCGCGCGGGCAGGCCCTGATCAACGCGGGCCGGTACGCCGAGGGCGTGGAGGCGGTGCTGGACGCGTGCAACCGGTTCGAGTCGCCGCGGCTGGACCCGGGGACGCTGCTGCAGGCGTGCGAGGTGCTCGCCTACGCCGACGCCGCGCAGGAGGCCGATCCGGAGGCGCAGGCGCGGGCCGCGCAGTGGGCGGCGCTGGCCGTGCGGCTGGAGGACCCCCGGCTGCCCGCCTATCACGGCTTCGCCGCGCTCGCCCGCGCGCACGCGCTGTCGCGTCAGGACCCGTGCGCGGCGGCCACGGCCGCCGAGGAGGCGGCCCGGCTGCTGCGGGCGGGCGAGCGGCGGCTCGACGCGGGCCGGGCCCTGCTGGCCGCCGGGCTCGCGTATCTCGGGACGCCCGGCGGGCGCAGTTCCGCCCGCGAGCGCCTGCGCGCCGCGGCCGAGATCTTCGACACCTGCGGCGCCCACGCGCTCAAGGCCCGTACCGAGCGCGAGCTGCGCCGTCTCGGCGTACGGGTGGGCGGCGGCGCGACCACGGTCTCGGGTGAGGACGCGGCCCGGTTCGGGCTGTCGCCCCGCGAGCTGGAGGTGGCGCTGCTCGTCGCCGAAGGACTGACCAACCAGCAGGTCGCCGAGCGGCTCTTCCTCAGCGTCCGGACGGTGGAGACGCATCTGTCGCGGATCTTCGCGAAGCTGGAGGTCACCTCCCGGGTCGGCGTCGCGACCGCGCTCAAGCGCTGAGCGACTCGAGCGCCGAGGGCGACAAGTACGGGTTTTCCACGATGCCGCCGGTATGGGTGGTCCTGGCATCGTAATCGCGGCCCCGGCAGAAAGGCGATGAATGGAACACCGCATACCCCGGTTCACGCTCGACGGCGTGCGCGACGCCGAGGTCACGGTTCACCCGTTCGCCACCGAGGACGAGCTGGGGCTCCAGCTCACCCGGTTCCGCCGCGACGACGCGACGGCGCAGGGGACGCCGGACGACGTCGTGTTGCTCGTGCACGGCCTGACCTCGTCGAGTGACATCTTCATCATGCCGGAGCACACGAACCTGGTCCGGTTCCTGCACGACAACGGGTTCGGCGACGTGTGGACGCTGGACTTCCGGATGAGCAACAGGTTTCCGTACACGATGGAAACCCGGCGGCACACGCTGGACGACATCGCCCTGTACGACCATCCGGCAGCCCTGCGCGAGATCCGCCGCCATGTGGGGGCGCGGCGGATCCACGTGGTGGCCCACTGCCTGGGATCGGTGACCTTCCACATGAGCCTGTTCGCCGGGCTCGTGAGCGGGATCGCCAGCCTGGTCGCCAACAGCGTCGCGCTGACGCCCCGGGTCCACCCCTGGGCCCGCCTCAAGCTCGCCGTCGGTCCCGCCGTGCTCGAGTACGGCACGGGCCTGTCGTACCTGGACCCGCGGTTCAGGGACGCGCCCCCGCTGACGCGGCGGTGGCTGCTGGCCCGCGCCGTCTCCTTCTTCCACCCCGAGTGCCGGGAGGCGGCCTGCCACATGCAGAGCTTCATGTGGGGCAGCGGCAGGCCCGCGATGTACCGCCACCGCAACCTCGCGCCGAGCACGCACGTGCACGAGCGGCTCGCCGACCTCAACGGCGCCGCCGACCTGCACTATTACCGGCACGTGCGGAAGATGGTGGCCGCCGGGCGGGCGGTGAAGTACGACACCCGCGACCCGCGCTTCGCCGCGCTGCCGGACGACTACCTGGCTGCCGGCGCGGCCCGCGTGGACACGCCGATCCTGTTCCTGACGGGCGACCACAACGACGTCTTCACCGACTCCAACATCGTCTGCCACCGCCTGCTGTCGAAGGCGGCGCCGGGCCGGCACGAGCTGCGGGTCCTGCCCGGGTACGGGCACATCGACCCCCTGATCGGGGCGAACGCGCACCGGGACGTCTTCCCGCACATCCTGGACTTCCTGAAGCGGCACAGCGGTCGCTGAAGCGGCACTTGAAAGATCAACATGGAACACGTCGACGCGGTCGTGGTCGGTTCGGGTTTCGGAGGCGCGGTCGCCGCCTACCGCCTCGCCGAGGCGGGGTTGTCGGTGGTCGTCCTGGAGCGGGGCAGGGCGTACAAGCCGGGCGACTTCCCGCGCGGCCCCGCCCAGCTCGGCCGGGCCTTCTGGGACCCGGCCGAGGGGCTGTACGGAATGTTCGACATCTGGAGCTTCTCCGGCTGCGACTCGGTGGTGGCCAGCGGCCTGGGCGGCGGCTCGCTCATCTACGCCAACGTGATGCTGCGCAAGGACGAGGACTGGTTCGTCCACGAGCAGCCGCTGCCCGGCGGCGGCTACGAGTCGTGGCCGGTGACCAGGGCCGACCTCGACCCGCACTACGACGCGGTCGAGCGCATGATCGGCGTCACGCCGTACCCGCTGAACCACCCCGGCTACGACGACACGCTGAAGACGCTCGCCATGCGGGACGCGGCGGCCGAGCTGGGGCTCGACTGGCGGCTGCCGCCGCTGGCCGTGAGCTTCGCGCCCTCGCCCGGCGCGGAGCCCGCCCGGGGGGTGCCGCTCACCGATCCCGCGTACGGCAACCTGCACGGCGCGCCGCGCCGTACGTGCCGGTTGTGCGGCGAGTGCGACATCGGCTGCAACGACGGCGCGAAGAACAGCCTCGACCACACCTACCTGTCGGCCGCCCGGCGGCACGGCGCGGACCTGCGCACGCTGCACGAGGTGCGGCGCATCAGGCCGCGCGTCGGCGGCGGCTACGACGTGGAGTACGTCGAGCACATGCCGAACGACGACGAGCCCGGCGAGGCGCGGCCGCGCTGGACCGGGCCGCACACGATCAGCTGCGACCGGCTCGTCCTGGCCGCCGGCACGTTCGGCACGTCGTACCTGCTGCTGAAGAACCGGGCGGCCTTCCCCGGGCTGAGCCGGACGCTCGGCACCCGCTTTTCCGGCAACGGGGACATGCTGGCGTTCCTGCTGCGGGCCACCGACCGGAGCAGGACCCGGCCCATCCGGGCGAGCCACGGGCCGGTCATCACCAGCGCGATCCGGCTCGACGACGGCCCGGACGGGCGCGGCGCCTACATCGAGGACGGCGGCTATCCGGAGTTCGTCGACTACCTGGTCGAGGGCGCGGACCTGGGACCCGGCCGGATCGCCCGGTTCCTGCTGCGGCGGCTGCGCAACGTCTTCACCCACGACGCCAACATGTCGGCGGAGTTCGCCGACCTGATCGGCCGGGGCGAGCTGTCGGGCGCCTCGCTGCCGCTGCTCGGCATGGGCCGCGACATCCCCGACGGGGAGCTGCGCCTGCGCGACGGCCGCCTCGATGTGGACTGGCCGGCGAAGACCAGCGAGGAGCACTACGAGCGGCTGCGCGCGATCATGCGCAAGATCGGCGACGTGCTCGGCGCGGAGTACGCCGACAGCCCCCGGTGGTGGCGCAAGCGGATCGTGACCGTGCACCCGCTGGGCGGCGCGCCGATGGGCCGCCACCCGGGCGAGGGGGTGTGCGACCCGTACGGTGAGGTCTTCGGGTTCCCCGGGCTGTACGTCGCGGACGGCGCGGTCCTTCCCGGGCCGGTCGGCGCCAACCCGTCGCTGACGATCGCCGCGCTCGCCGACCGCATGTGCACCCGGATTCTGGAAACCCGTACGTCCGCCGCCGTGCCCGTGACCGGGGTGCCCGCCGCGCCGCCGGCCGAGCCGGAGGCCGTACGGATGGGGACGGCGGCCGCGGAGGGCGGCACGCCGGAGGCCCCGGAACCGGCGGAACCCGCGGGGGCGCAGGCGGATCCCGAAGCACCGGCCACCGGCTCCGGCACGGTCGCGGCCGGGCCGGCCGACGAGCCGAGCGTGTTCGAGGGCCGGACCTCGCTGTGGTTCGTGGAGGAGATGCGGGGGTCCCTGCGGCCCGCCGAGCCCACGCCGGGGGCTCCGGGCGGGTCCGGGCCCCGGAGGTCCGCGCCGGGGAGACACGTGACCGGCGGGATCGTGCCCGGCGGATACATTCCCGGGGAGTACGTCCCCCGCCGCCCGCCGGCCGAGGGGGTCCCGTTCGCCTTCCGCCTCACGATCACGATCGACGACATCGACCGTTTCCTCACCGAGCCCGAGCACGAGGCCAGGGCGGAGGGCTGGATCGAGTCCGATCTGTGCGGGGGCAGGCGGCCGATCGCCGCGGGTTCGTTCAACCTGTTCGTCCCCGGCGACACGCCCGGGGAGCGGTGCATGCGCTACCGCCTGCAGTTCTGGGACGCCGACGACCACCCCCGCACCCTGGCCGGGCGCAAGGAGATTCAGCCGGGGGCGCCCACCCGCCTGTGGCTGGACACCTCCACCCTGCACGCCCGCTTGCTCGAAGGGCACGTCGGGGAGGACGAGGACGACAAGGCCCCCGTGCTCGCCACCGGGACACTGCGCATCCTGCCGTCCGATCTCGTGCGGATGCTCACCACCTTCCGTACGGCCGGGCCGGACGGCGCGGCGGCGGTGACCCGCTTCTGCCGGTTCTTCCTCGGCGAGCTGTGGGAGGTCTACGGCCCGGCCCAGGGGTCGTAGTCGACCTCCAGCGGTTCCTGGCCCGGCCGGTCGGGCTCGGGGACGTTGCGCAGGTTGACCCTGATCCTCGTCCACACCGAGCTGCGCCCCCGCATGGAGTCGACCAGGACGTCGGCCGGGCGCAGATGACGGGCCGCCTCGGGGTGGCGGGCCTTCCAGCGCTCGAACCCGGCCATCGCCTCGTCCCGGGTGGCGGCCCTGGCGATCTCGATGAGCGGCATGACCGGCTGCCGCCGCCCCTGCCTGGGCGGGGCCGCGGGCCGGTCCGGCCGCGGTCCCTGGGCGTCGGCCAGCGCCAGCAGGGCGTCCAGGGAGCCCGCCCCCTCGTCCATCCCCGCCCAGGGGTCGCCCACCTCGGCGTACCGGCCGGGCATCGACGCGAGCGTGAAGTGCTCCGGCCGGCACCCGGGCACCTCGTCCCAGGTCAGCGGGGCCGAGACGAGCCCGGTCGGCCGTACGGAGTAGGCGGAGGCGACGGTGTGGTCGCGGGCGTTCTGGTTGTAGTCCACGAAGACGCCGTGCCGTTCCTCCTTCCACCACCGGCTGCTGGCGACGTCCGGTTCCCGGCGTTCGACCTCCCTGGCCACCGCCTCGGCGGCCCGCCGTACCTCGCGGAAGGTCCAGCGCGGCTCGATACGGGCGTAGACGTGGAACCCGCGCGATCCCGACGTCTTGGGCCACGCGGTGAGGCCGTGCTCCTCCAGCACGTCCCGGGCGACCAGGGCGACCCGGACGATCTGCGCCCAGCCGACGCCGGGCACCGGGTCGAGGTCGATTCGCAGCTCGTCGGGGTGGTCGAGGTCATGGGTCCGTACGGGATGCGGGTTGAGGTCGACGCAGCCGAGGTTCACCGTCCACAGCAGGTGGGCGAGGTCGCGGATCACCACCTCCTCCGCCGTACGGCCGGAGGGATAGCTCAGCTCGACGACATCCACCCATCCGGGGCGCTTGGCCGGCGCGCGCTTCTGGAAGAACGCCTCCCGGCCGACGCCGTGCACGTAGCGCTTGAGGATCACCGGCCGGTCGGCCACGCCACGCACCGCCCCCTCGGCGACCGACCGGTAGTAGGAGATCAGGTCGAGCTTGGTGTGCCCGGTCCGGGGGAAGACCACGCGGTCCGGGTGCGTGATCTGCACGATCCTGCCGTCGACCTCCAGCGTCATGCGGCCACACTACGTCGCTCCCCCGCCGCCGCCCGTGACGCCGGGGCACCGACGCGTGCGGTCGGGCGCGTGCTTTCGCGCGTGCGGTCCCTCACAGTGAGCCGCTGAGATAGCGCTCGGCCAGCTCGCAGCTGCCCTCGGTGTAACCGGCGCCGAGCTCCCGGGCGATGTCGGCGGCAGGATGGGAACCGATCCACGCCACCAGGAGCAGGCGGCGGAACATGATGAACGTCCAGATCTCGGCCTCGTCCTCCATCGGCAGGTCGAGCACGGACCGGTAGCCGCGCACCCACGACTCCGCCATATGCGGCACCTCGGGCCGGTGCTCGATGAAGCTGACGGCGGCGCCGAGGTCGTAGAGGTACCAGCCGAAGCCGCAGTCGTCGAAGTCGATGACGCTGATCCCGGAATCGCCCTCCACCAGGAGGTTGGCCAGGCGCAGGTCGGCGTGGATGAGCCCGTATCGCGCGGGGCTCTTGCCGTACCGCTCCAGCCTGCGGCGCAGCTCGGCCTCCAGCCGGGCCAGTGTGGCGTGCGCCTCCCGGTCCACGCCCACGCCGTCCTGCCATCTGCCCCAGCGTGCCTGCGGGCCGAAGGCGGCCTCCAGGTCCCAGTGGAACCGGGTGAACGACGCCGGTCTCGTCCAGTCCCGGGCGTGACGGTGCATGCGGGCGGTCAGCGCGCCCAGCCGTTCGAACTCCTCCACCAGCCGGTCCTCGGCGGGCTCGGCACCGGGAAGGAACTCGAACATCACGCAGTGGCGGGGCTCGGAGCCCGGGTCCGGCACGGCGACGACGCGCGCCCCGTCGCGGGCGGGCAGCACCCGCGGCGTGACGATCCCGGCCTCCTCGCGCAGCGCCTCCAGCCAGGCCAGCTCGCTGGCGATGGCCTCCGGCGAGTGGTAGCCGAGCCGGTGGACCCGCAGGATCGCCCGGCGTCCCCCGTCGTCGACCAGGAACGTCGCGTTCTCCGAGACGTTAAGCAACTTCACCGAGACCTCGGGGGAAACGTCGTAGAGGCGCACGGCTCGCCGGGCCACCTCCTCGACGCGGGCGAGGACGTCCTCACCGGCGGACAGGTCGTGCACCTGGCCCTGCATGCGTTCTCCCAACGGATCCTCGATCAAGCACATGCCTCGCCAGATCTTCCCGCGTCAGCCCGCAGTTTGTCGCACCCGCCCCCGCGGCCCCGGCCGAACTCCCGGCCTCACGCTCG
>JADGHC010000702.1 GCA_019689655.1 Microbispora sp. | reverse complement strand
GCGATGGAGGGCCGGGCGAGGCCGGTTCCGGACCGGCGGTCAAAGCGCTGGCCGTCGCCATGATCCCGCTCATCGTGACGGCCGGGGCGGGCATGATGCGGGAGGATCCCGCCCCGGGCGGGCAGGGCGGCTCGCTGCTGCCCGGTGTCGTCCCGAGTGCCCTGTCCAGCGGCCTTTCGGGGATTCTGCCCGGCGCGGGCCCTTCGGGCCTGCCCAAAACCCTCCCCACCGCCCTGCCCACGGATCTCGGTGGGGCCTTGGGATCCCTCACCGGGGGGAAGAGTCCCTCGCCGTCCCCGGATGAGGGCGAGCCGGATGCCGCCTCTCCGCCCGGCGGCGGGGCGCCGGGGCAGGTGAGGGTCGCGACCGAGCCGGCCGTGGTCCGCGCGCCCTCGCTGACCATGACCGGGATGAAGTTCACCGGCGTGGTCGACATGCCGACCGCGACCGGCACCGTCAAAATGCTCCGCTTCACCATGGACAAGGCCGTGCTGGAGCAGCCCACCCAGACGATGGGCACGACGACGCTGACGGGCAGCTCGTTCACCTTCGAGGGCAACGTGGTGATCTGCACGACGAAGATGACCGCCAAACTCCTCGGCATTCCCCAGGAGTTCACCGCCGAGCACCCGAACCTCCTGGTCCGGGCGCTCAAGCTGGTGCCGTCCCTGAACGTCCCGCTGACGATGACCGACATCGTGAGCGAGCAGCCGTACGTCACGGCCGACACGTTGCGCGCGGACGACCTGCACCTCGTGGTCGGCGCCTGATCCGCCGGGCCCGGCACGGGCGGCCCCGGCGCCCGGCTCACCTGTGCCGTAGCAGCCGGAGGGCCTTCTCCTTCTCGAAGTCCAGCGCCCGGCGCGGCGCCGGGATACGCCCGATGCGTACCCCGAGGTCGCGTACGGCCTGAGCCACCGCGGGCTCGGACAGCGCCCGGAGCGCGAAGGCCAGCTCGGCAGGTGAGACGTCGAAGCGCCGCTCCAGCTCCATCGCCTGGCGCACCGCCTCCAGCTCGTCGGGCCCGAAGCGCCGGTGGGCGCCCTTGTCCCGTACGGGCGGCAGCAGGCCGAGGGCCTCCCGGTACCGCAGCATCCGGGGGGACATGCCGAGCCGCTTGGCCGCCTCGGTGATGCGCATCGTGCCTCCGGTCCCCCTTCCTTGGGGTCCACGCTAGACACTGCGGCGGCCCTTCGGCAGCCGTGGACGCCAGAATCTCACATTCTTGTGTGAAGTTCGCACGCCTGCGTAGGCGTCCGTCTGTCGGCGACGCCTAGACTCGCACCGACGGACAACGGAGGAGACATTCATGGACTTCAAGGTCGCCGACCTTTCGCTTGCGGATTTCGGCCGCAAAGAGATCCGCCTCGCGGAGCACGAGATGCCGGGCCTCATGGCGACCCGGAAGGAGTACGCCGCGGCGCAGCCGCTGCGCGGCGCGAGGATCACGGGCTCGCTGCACATGACGGTCCAGACCGCCGTCCTGATCGAGACGCTGGTCGCGCTCGGCGCCGAAGTCCGCTGGGCGAGCTGCAACATCTTCTCCACCCAGGACCACGCCGCCGCCGCGGTCGTCGTCGGACCCGACGGGACGCCCGACAACCCCAAGGGTGTGCCGGTGTTCGCCTGGAAGGGCGAGACGCTGGAGGAGTACTGGTGGTGCACGGAGCAGGCTCTGCGCTGGCCCGACGGCGGCGGCCCGAACATGATCCTGGACGACGGCGGCGACGCCACGCTGCTCGTGCACAAGGGCGTGGAGTTCGAGAAGGCCGGTGCCGTTCCGGTCGCCGGTGAGGACGACCCCGAGGAGTGGCGGGTCATCCTCGACACGCTCCGCCGTACGGTCTCCGAGGACAAGTGGTGGACCCGCGTGGCCGAGGGGATCAAGGGCGTCACCGAGGAGACCACGACCGGCGTGCACCGGCTGTACGAGATGAACAAGTCCGGCACGCTCCTCTTCCCGGCGATCAACGTCAACGACTCGGTGACCAAGTCGAAGTTCGACAACAAGTACGGCTGCCGCCACTCGGTGATCGACGGCCTCAACCGCGCCACCGACGTGCTGATCGGCGGCAAGGTCGCGGTGGTCTGCGGCTACGGCGACGTGGGCAAGGGCTGCGCCGACGCGCTGCGCGGCCAGGGCGCCCGGGTCATCGTCACCGAGATCGACCCGATCTGCGCACTCCAGGCCGCGATGGACGGGTTCCAGGTCACCACCCTGGAGGAGGTCGTCGGCATCGCCGACATCTTCGTCACCGCCACCGGCAACTACGGCATCATCACGGCCGAGCACATGGCGCAGATGAAGCACCAGGCGATCGTGTCCAACATCGGCCACTTCGACAACGAGATCGACATGGCCGGTCTGGCCCGCGTCCCGGGCATCAAGAAGGTCAACATCAAGCCACAGGTCGACGAGTGGGTGTTCCCCGACGGGCACTCGATCATCGTGCTCGCCGAGGGCCGCCTGATGAACCTCGGCTGCGCCACCGGCCACCCGTCGTTCGTCATGTCGAACTCGTTCACCAACCAGGTGATCGCACAGATCGAGCTGTTCACGAAGACCGACGACTACCCGGTCGGCGTGTACGTGCTGCCCAAGCACCTCGACGAGAAGGTCGCCCGTCTCCACCTCGACGCGCTCGGTGTGAAGCTGACCAAGCTCACCAAGAAGCAGGCGGAGTACATCGGCGTCGACGTCGAGGGCCCGTACAAGCCGGACCACTACCGCTACTGACGGCGACTCGCACGACGGGGCGCGGGCCCGGCCCCCGCCCCCGCGCCGGGGGGCCGACCGGGGGGGTGAGCCGGCCATCACGGCGGCCGTCGC
>JADGHC010000701.1 GCA_019689655.1 Microbispora sp. | reverse complement strand
GACCGCATCAGCCGGCGTATTCGCCGCGCTTGAAGTGCTGGTCCGCGATGTCCTTCAGCTTCGCGGCGGCGTCCGCGAGCCAGGCGGTCTCGCCCCAGATCCGGCTCTCCTGCACCGGCAGGCCGATATGGGTGTAGGCCTTCACCTCGCCGTCGGCGGCGCGCAGCCCGCTGCCCTTGTTCGGGGTGCCGGCCCACTTGCAGGGCACGATCTTGTTCGGCTGGCGCGCCTCGCGGTTGAGGTGGAACACCAGCTCGAAGGCCGGCGCGAGGCGGCCATTCCAATCCCCCGGCAGGCCCGGGCCCTGATCCCAGGCATAGAGGCCGAACCGCCGCCAGCCCTGGGCACGCATCCAGTCGAGCCAGCCGGACCAGTACGGCAGCCACTCCCCGTCGCGGTGGATCAGGCCGAGGTTCACCAGCGCCTGGCCGTCGTCCCGCAGGATCAGCGGCAGATGCTGGAACACGCCCCGCATCAGGGCATCCCAGTCGGAGACGCCACCGGTGGTGTAGTCGCGCTGGTTGCCGTAGGGCGGGCTGGTGAACAGCAGCGCCGCGCGGTCCTCGCCCATGACGCGGGCGACGGTGGCGGCGTCGGTGCTGTCGCCGCAGAGCAGGCGATGCTCGCCGAGCAGCCAGAGATCGCCGGGGCGGGTGACGGCCTGGCGCGGGGCGTCGGGTTCGGCGTCGGCGGGATCATCCGCCGGCGCCTCGTCCATCTCCGCCGCGCCGGGCGCGCCACCGCCGCCGGCCTCCGGCTGATCCGCCTCCTCGGGCGCTTCGCCATCAACGACGGCCGCATCCGCCGCCGCGAGGATTGCGGTCAGCTCGTCCGCCGAGAAGCCGAGCATGGCCACGTCGATCTCCGCGGCGGCCTGCACACCGGCCAGGGCCTCTCGCAGCAGCGCCTGGTCCCAGGTGGCGTTCTCCGCAATGCGGTTGTCTGCGAGCCGGAGCGCGTCCTTCTGCGCCGGCGAGAGGTGGCGCAGTACGATCACCGGCACCCGTTCGATGCCGAGCGCCATGGCCGCCTCGAGCCGGCCATGGCCGGCGATCAGCACGCCGGCCTCGTCCACCAGCAGCGGGTTGGTGAAGCCGAAGGCCAGCATGCTGGCCTTGATCTGCTCGAGCTGCGCCACGCCGTGCACCCGGGCATTGCCGGGGTGGGCGCGCAGCTCCGCCACCGGGCGCAGCAGGATCTTCGCCGCCATCCAGGGGAGCGTCATCGGGCCCTACCGTTCAGATGCTGCTTTGGCAGTGCCTGACGCCGTGATACTGGCATGCCAGGATCACGGCTCGGCGGCGGTGTCGGGATGGTTTTCATCGTGGCTGCCCGCGATGGCTCGGATGGTAGATCCCCCGACACCGCCAACCCACCTCGACCGCTGATTAGGCTCTGCGATCCATCGCTTTGTAGGGCGACGACGGCGCGGGCGGGATGCCGGATGGACCAATGTCGCGGGGAGGCGTCATGCGCATCAGTGTCGGGATCGACATCGCCAAGGATATCCATTGGGTGTGCGTTCTGGATGCTGAGGGTCACGTCCTGATCAATCGGCGACTGGACAACAGCCCCACTGCTATCAGTGCGCTCGTGGATGAGCTCCATGCACTCAAAGGCGAGGTCAGAATCGGCCTCGACGTGATCGGCGGCATCGCTGGCCTCGCCACGGCCATGCTCGCTGACACCGGCTTCCCGCTCGTCCACGTCTCTGGCCTTGCCGTAAACCGGGCCCGCCAGGGAACTGCGGGTGGTGAGCAGAAGTCCGACCCGCGTGACGCCCGCGTCATCGCCGAGCAGGTCCGCATGCGCCCCGATCTGCGGCTGATCGACGAGGCCAGCGAGGTCGGCGTGGACATCCGCCTCCTCGTCGGCCGAAGGCGCGATCTCGTGGCAGCGCAGACGCAGCGGATCAACCGGCTGCGCGATCTCCTCGTTGGAATCTTCCCCGGCCTCGAGCGAGGTTTCGACTTCGCCACCAAGGGGTTCCTGCATCTGCTGACGAAGTTCGTCACGCCCGGCGAGCTGCGCGACGCCGGTCGCAAGCGACTGCTGCGGCACATGCAGGGCGCCAAGGGTGTCCCCAACCTCGAGGCGCTCGTCGACAAAGCGTTGGCAGCGGCCGCTGAGCAGACCATCAGCGTGCGGGGCGAGCGCATGACGGCGCGCTTGATCCGCGAGCTCGCCGCCGAGGCTCTCGCCGCCCGAGCGAGGATTGCCGAGCTGGACCGCGAGCTGGAAGAGACCCTCGCGCGCCACCCTGACGCGGCCCTCGTCCTCAGCCTGCCCGGCATGGGGGCCGTGCTCACCGCGGAACTCATCGCCGAGGCAGGCACTCTCAGCCGCTTTCGCTCCGCCGATGCACTGGCCGCCGCGGCAGGCGTCGCGCCCGTGCTGCGGCAGTCCGGCAAAATGCGCTTCCTGCGACGTCCAAATGGCGGCAGCCGCGGCCTCAAGCGCGTGTTCTACCAGTCCGCCTTCTGCTCGCTCGGCCACCCAGACAGCAAGGCCTTCTACGAGCGCAAGCGGCGCGAGGGAAAGCACCACCACCAGGCCGTCATCGCCCTCGCGCGTCGCCGCATCAACGTCCTCTGGGCCGTGCTCCAGACCCGTCAGCCCTTCCAGACCGGCTTCAAGACAGCCGCTTGACGCGCCCATTAGGCTGCCATCCGGGATCAGGGTGGGTGCGAACCGTGCGCGCGGCCGGTGCGAGCCTCACGCCGCCACAGTTCGCAGCTAAACGATTGAGATCAGGGCCGTGTGGTGCGAACCGCGCACCATGTTTTCGGCCTGGCGCTAGCGAAGTCGCGCGCTTCCGCCCCCCGCATACGCC
>JADGHC010000700.1 GCA_019689655.1 Microbispora sp. | reverse complement strand
GGCATCGTCCCGCCGAGCCCGCACCCGACGCTGCCCGCTCGTTGATCATCGGCGAATCACGCCGGCGTCAGTGCTGGGCCGCGAGCCACTCGTCGAAGGTGGTCGGCGCGATGCGGGCGCCTTCCCCGGGCAGCAGCACCTCGCCGGCCATCGCCGGGCCGAAGATTCCCGACCAGGTCGGCACGAGCTTCACCGTCCGGCCGTGTGCCGCCAAGGTGCGGCGGGCCATGTCGACGAGGTCCTGCGTCTCGGGCCCGGCCACGTCGGCGTAGCGCCCCCGCGGCTCGCCCGGCGCGATCTCGGCGAGCACCTCGGCCACGTCGTCGGGCGCGATCGGCTGCACCAGCAGCGGCGCGATCGTGGCGACCCCGTCCTTCTCGGTCCAGCCCGCGACCATCTCGGCGAAATCGTGGAACTGCGCGACCGGGACGATCGTCCACGGCACCGGGCCTTCGGACACCAGGCGCTCCTGCTCCCGCTTGCCGGCGTAGTGCGCGTTGCCCTCCACCCGGTGGATGCCGATGATCGAGAGCAGCACGTGGTGGCGGACGCCCGCCCGCTCCTCGGCGGTGAGCAGGTTGCGGGTCGTGGTGCCGGCGTAGGCCACCGCCTCGTCCCGGCGGGGCTTTTCGAAGCTGATCGCGTCGATCACCGCCTCGACGCCGTCCAGGGCCTTGTCGAGCCCTTCGCCGGTCAGCAGATCCACCCCGAGTGAGCGGCTGATCCGTACGACATCGTGCCCGTCCCGTTCGAGCACGGCGACGGTCCGCGATCCGATGTTCCCGGTGGCACCGGCGACTGCGATACGCATGCTGTCTCCTTTCAGACATCGCGGATGCTATCTCGGACAAAACAGATCCGCAATATCTTCATTAGACTATGGGCATGAAGCTGCCTGTGAGCACCGAGTGGGTGTTGCACTGTGCCACCACGCTGGCGCAGCTCGAGCCGGGAGCCACCGCGTCGGCGGCGCAGCTCGCGGAGTACTACGACGTTCCTGCGCCCTACCTGGCCAAGCAGTTACAGGCGCTCGTCAGAGCCGGTGTGCTGGCCGCGACGACCGGCCCGCGGGGCGGGTTCCGGCTCGCGCGTCCCGCGTCCGACATCACGCTGCTGCAGATCGTCGAGGCCATCGACGGCGCGTCCTCGCCGTACGAGTGCCGTGAGATCCGTCAGCAGGGGCGGGGGGCGCTGCCGCCCGAGGAGTGCCGCAGCATCTGCGTGCTCGCCGAGAAGATGGCCGCGGCGCACCGCGCGTGGCGCGACAGCCTCGCCGGGGTCACGCTCGCCGACATCCTCACCGAGCTTCCCCCATCGGCGCCCGCCCGCACCCGGTCACGTCTTTCCGCCCTGCGATGAGCGTTCAGCGCCCTGCGATGAGCGTTCAGCGCCCGGCGATGAGCGTTCAGCGCCCGGCGAGGAGGCCGACGACGGGGGCGAGGGCGTCGGCGTAGAAGCCGCTGACGGTGATGTAGGAGATGCCCAGCTCGTCGCGGCGGCGCAGCAGTGTGTCGGCCATCTCCCGGGGCGTGCCGCGCAGCACGGCGGCCAGGCCGCCGGAGAGGGTGCCGGGGTTGCCGGGCACCCAGGGGGCCGGTTCGTCACCGACCTGGAACAGGTTCATGCTCAGTTCGATGTCGCCGAACCTCGCCCCGGCCCGCTCCCGCAGGATCTCGACGGGCCTGCGCAGGCCGTCTTCCGGCGTGTCCGCGGGCAGGGCGAGCGTGACGATGTCCGCCTCCTGTGCGGCCAGCGTCAGCATGCGGGAGCCGGCCCCGGCGATCATGATGGGCGGCCCCTCACGCCGTACGGCCATCTTGCTCGTGGCGAAGGCCGCCCGCACCTTGCCGATCAACGACCGGACCAGCGCGACGCGCTCGCCCGGGGTGCCGTACGGCATGCCGAGCGCGCGGGCCTCCTCCTCCGCGTCGGGGCGTCCGGCCCCCACGCCGACCTCCAGCCGTCCGCCGGACAGGAAGTCGAGCCCGGTGAGCTCATGCGCGAGCTGCCGGGGATTGCGGTAGGGCGCGGCCAGCACGAACGTGCCCACATGCAGCGTCGTCGTGACCGTGGCCGCGGCGGTCAGCGCGAGCAGCGGCGGCAGCGTCCCCAGCGTGTCGGGGACGAGCAGGGTCGAGTAGCCGAGGTCCTCGGCACGGCGGGCCAAGGCCGCCCACGCGGCGGCGTCCGGGGCCGATCCGGCGACGATCCCGAAGCGGAATTCCTTGCTCATGCCGCCGATCCTCGCCGTTCCCGGCCGGGTCCGTCGTCCCCCCGCCGGAGGCGGACGACGTACTCCGGGAGGCGTACTCAGACCTTCTCGAGCGTCGCCGGCTCCTCCTGTCGCACGGTGCGGGCGGCGTGGATGCTGTCCCAGGTGAACAGGCTCAGCGCGAGCCACACGACCACGAAGCCGGCCCACCGGCTGGCGGGCATCGTCTCGTGGGCGATCAGCACCCCGCACAGGAACTGCAGCACCGGGGCGATGTACTGGAGCAGGCCCATGACGGTGAGCGGAACCCGGATCGCGGCGGCCGTGAAGAGCATCAGCGGCACGGCGGTGACGGCGCCGGACGCCACCAGCAGCAGGGCGTGGCCGAGACCGTGGTTGCCGAAGGTCCCGCTGCCGTCGGCCTGCAGGGTGAGCAGGTATCCCAGGGCCGGCACCAGCAGCACGAGCGTCTCGATGGCCAGGCTCTCCGCGCTGCCCACCCCCGCGGCCTTCTTGATCAGGCCGTACGTGCCGAAGGTGGCGGCGAGCACGAGGGCGATCCAGGGGAGGCGCCCGTAGTCGAGGGTCAGGATGAGGACCGCGAGCGCGCCCAGCCCGACGGCGA
>JADGHC010000699.1 GCA_019689655.1 Microbispora sp. | reverse complement strand
TCTCCCGCCCGACGGCCCCGTGGCCACGGTCCCCGATGACATGGTCCGCCCCGGCATCGCCCCGCCGGCTCCCGTACGGCCCTCGCCCGGCCATCGACCACGCTCGCGGCGCGGCGGGAAGGGCGAGCACACGCGAACCCGGCGGCACCATGGCCCCGGTCATCCGCAGAGGCATACGCGACCTTCCCCCGCGCCTGTCTCCGATTGAGCCTCGGCGTCCTCCGGCTGCTCACCATCGACGCCCGCGGGCGGCATCCTCGCCGGCCGTTCCTGGCACGTTCCAGGGCTACCGGGAAATCACGTCGCCCGCCGGACGAAGGTGCGGGTGACCGCGGTGCCGGCCTGGCTCAGGAAGGCGGCGAGGTCCTCGGTGATCAAGGTTTTCTCGACGGCGACCGTGATCTCCTCGGTCGCGAACTCGGCCACGGCGAGCTCACTACCGAGTTGCCCGCTTCTTCTGATACGCACTCGGAGCGCGGGCATCGGACGCGCGTCCTCGACGGGCTGGAGCAGGTTCAACGCCTGCGTGCCGATCTCGCCCATCGGGGCGACCAGCTCGGGGGCGAACTGACTCTCATCGACGTAAGCAATGATCCGGTTGTCGTGAAGTACGTAGTGGATTACCGCCGGAGAGCTACGCAGCAACTGGGCGCGACGGAATTCCACCGATGGTTGCGACGGTGATGACACGAATCATCCACCATATCCTTTCTGTGCAATCACGTCCCCGATCGTTTCGCTGCTCGATGCCATGAAAGTTTGACGCATCAACACGGCGCAGGCGACCGCCTATCCGGAAAATCACCTTTCCTCCCTTTTCGGGTCGGCCGCACTATTGATCACCTGCATCAGCTCTTCGGCGAGGCGTGCGCACTGTTCAGATGTATAACCCGTCGGGACGCGAAAGATCAGGCGTTCTCCCGGTCCGGTCCGCACATCGGCGATGTCCCATCCGATCCACTGGCTGATGGCCAATGCCTTGACGCTGTCCGGATCCATCTCGAGCCCGGTCGCGAGAGCCTCCAGGCGCCACAGGTCGGGCATCCGCGACACCCGGCCGCTCAGCACGTCGGTTATCCACTGGGCAGTGAGGCTCTGACCTGTGCTCTCACTCACCGACCTCAGCGCGAGCGTACGGATGCTCATCCCCTTGTCCGCCACGTAGGCGCGGATGCAGTCGCTCAGGGGGGTGGGGGGCTGGTTGGGTGTCACGCGCTGCGACGGCATTCGGTTGTCAGCTCCTCGACTCTTTCTGGTCGCGATCGCCACCATCATGCCCGCTAGATCCTGACGACAGGGAGCAAACCCCAACGAAGGCGGGGACCAGTTGTGTCAACAAGATGCGTCATTAAACGCCGGCCCGAACAAGATTTATTCGCGGAAACCTTTGGTTTTCACGTGCAGCCGCGCGCCCGGTCGGATTAGAGTGCGACCTGCAGTCGGGACGTCAGCAGAATCTGATGATGAAGTTTCCATCGGAGAGGTTCGCCATGGCGGGAAAGCCGCAGATGCACCTTCGGAGCGTGGCGCTCTTGCGCGCCTTGATGATCGGTCGCGGCGAGAGCGTGGCCGATTTCGCTCGCCGGGCAGCCCTGACCAGACAGTGCATCGACGGTCTGCTCAAACGAGGCACATGCCGCCGCACCACGGCGGACGCCATCGCGGCAGCAGCGGGGGTGCAGACGCTCGACCTCTTCCGGCCCTCCGCGTCATCAAAATCTGCTGACAAAGGTGAGGACTCGTGATCGCGTTACGCGTTCCACCCCGGGCTCGCCCCTGGTCCCGGCGGAAGGCTCTCGCGGGGAGTCCGGCTCGCACCACCTCGACTGCAGTCCCGCGCATCCCGGGTCCACCGTCGCCGCACCGCCGGTCCCCGGGATGCGCGTTCGATCCGAAAGCAGCACACCTCAAGAAAGGAATCGTCTCTTGACGATCAAAAAAGCCCTCCTCATGGGGGCACTCACCACTGCCGCCCTGACCACCCCGGTGGTGCTGGCCGCCGAAACCGCGAGCGCGGCGAGCACGGCGTCGCAGGCCACCGGCAGCGTCTCCCGCCCGGCCACGCCCCCCAAGCGCGGTCCGGAGCCGCGCGCGGACATCCGCGTCCACCACTTCATCCTGAAGGGCAAGACCTACATCCTGCCCAGCTGCCAGTACGTCATCAACGGCGGGATCTACGTCTCCCCGTCCTGCGGGGCGGCCCTGGCCCGGCCGGTGTACGTCGTGGCCGGCCGCACCTACGCCATCCCGGGCACGTGGCGCGCGCAGGTCGTCACCGGTCTGCCCGGCCGCTGGTACGGCCTCCCCGGCTACCAGCTCGGCGCCGGCGTCCACGAGTACGTCGTGGCCGGCCGCACCTACGTGCTCCCCAGCTGCCAGTACGTCATCAACGGCGGGATCTACGTCTCCCCGTCCTGCGGGGCGGGGCTGACCACGCCGGTCTACGTCGTCGACGGCCGCTACTACCCGCTGCCCGGCAGCTGGGGCTGCGACCCGTCGCTCGGCCTGCCCGGCCGCTGGTACGGGCTGCCCGGCCGCGGGTACTGGAACCCGGGCCACAACTGGGGCGGCAACCACTGGGGTGGTCACTGGGGTAACGGCTCCTGGCACGCTCCCGGCCACGGCGGGCCGAGGGGCGGCGGCTCCTGGGGCGGCCACGGCGGCCCGCAGAGCGGCAACAACCACGGCGGTTTCGGCCACGGCGGCTTCGGCCACGGCGGCCCGGCCCGTATCGGCGGCCGGCACCACTGACCGGTCGCCTTGAGTCAGCCCGCGCGGGGGGTAGAGCCCCCCCCCCCCCCCCCCCCGCCCCCCCCCAAAGGGGGGGGGCGCCCCCACC
>JADGHC010000698.1 GCA_019689655.1 Microbispora sp. | reverse complement strand
CGACGTGCCCGACCTGGCGCGCTTCGCCGAGATGGCACGCCGGCACGACGCGCTGCTGATGGTGGACGAGGCGCATTCCCTCGGCGTGCTGGGCGCCACCGGGCGCGGCGTGTTCGAGCAATGCGGCGTGGATCCGGGCTGCGTGGATATCTGGATGGGCACGCTGTCCAAGACGCTCTCGGCCTGCGGCGGCTATGTCGCCGGGCGGCGGGCGCTGGTGGACCTGCTGCGGCATTCGGCGCCGGGCTTCGTCTATTCCGTGGGTCTGGCGCCGCCGCTGGCCGCCGCGGCGGAGGCGTCGCTGCGCATCCTGGGCGAGGAGCCGTGGCGGGTGGCGCGGCTGCAGAGGAACGCGGCGTTGTTCCTGAAGCTGGCACGGGAGGCGGGATTCGATACCGGGCATTCCGCCGGGCTTGGCATCGTGCCGGTGATCCTCGGCAGCTCGGTGCGGGCGGCGCGGATGGCGACGGCGCTGTTCGAGGCTGGGATCAACGTGCAGCCGATCCTGTATCCGGTCGTGCCGGAACGCTCGGCGCGGCTGCGCTTCTTCCTCTCCTCCGAGCATGAGGCGGCGGAGATCGAGCGGGCCATCGCCGCCCTGGTCGCGGCGCGCGACGCGGGCTGACACGCATGGCGCAGATGCAGGTCCGGCCCGTCGCCACGCGGGCGGAGGCGAAGGCTTTCGTCCGACTGCCGGCGCAGCTCGGCGGCGAGGCAGCCGGGTGGTCGGTGCCGCTCTTCCTCGACACCCGGCGGTTCTTCGATCCTGGCTTCAATGGCGTGCTGCGGGAGTATGACGTGGCGCGCTTCCTTGCCTGGCGCGACGGGCGCGCGGTAGGGCGCATCGCCGCCGGCTGGCATCGTGCCGGTGGGGCGGAGGCGATCGGGACCTTCGGCTTCCTGGCGCTGGAGCGGGATGCGGTGGTGCTGGCGGCGCTGTTGGAGGCGGCCTCCGGCTGGCTGGCGGCGCGGGGCGCAAGATGGCTGCGCGGGCCATTCAGCCTGACCATCAACCATGAGGTCGGCGCGCTGGTGGAGGGCTTCGGCCGCCCCGGCATGGTGCGGATGCCGCGCAATCCGCCCTGGCTGCCAGCGATGCTGGAAGGCGCGGGCCTGGTGCCGGAAAAGGACGTGCTGGCCTGCACCCTGACCGTCGCGGAGGAACGGCACCGCGCCCGCTTCGCGCCGCTGCTGGCGCGCTGACCCAGGGCGGCGGGGCTCTCCATCCGGCCGCTCGACATGGCGCGCTTCGATGCGGAGATCCGGCTGGTGACAGCGCTCTACAACGATGCCTGGGCGGAGAATTGGGGCGCCGTGCCGGTGGGCGAAGCCGAGGCCGCGACCATCGCCCGCATCATGCGGCCGCTGATGCGCGCCGGAGCCATCCTGATCGCCGAATGGCAAGGCGAGCCGATCGGCGTGCTCTCCATGATCCCTAACCTTGAGGAGGCGACGGAGGGGCTCGGCGGCCGGCTGCTGCCTTTCGGCTGGTGGCGGGTGACGCGGGTGGCGCTGCTCGGGCGCAGCCGCAGCGCGCGGGTGCCGATGCTCGGGATCGTCCGGCGCTTCCGGCACCATCCGGTTTCAGCCATGGCGGTGGGGGCGCTGCTGGACCGCGCCATCGGGATCGCGGCGGAGCGCGGCTGGGAAAGCCTGGAGATCAGCTGGATCCTGGAAGACAACGCCGCGATGCTGCAGACCATGGCGCGGCTGCCGGCGCCGGTGACGGGGCGCTGGCGGATCTATGGCGCGGCCATCGGGAATGCCTGAACGCCGCTTCCTGTTCCTGCAAGGCCCGATCAGCCCCTTCTTCGCGGAAGTCGGCGCCGGGCTGCGGGCGCTCGGGCATCAGGTGTACCGGATCAATTTGTGCCTCGGGGACAAGCTGTTCTGGCGCGGGCCGGGGGCAGTGGATTATCGCGGCCGGGCGGAGGACTGGCCGGATTTCGTCGCCGCCTTCCTGGACCGGCACGGCATCACCGACATCGTGTTGCTGGGCGAGCAGCGCCCCTACCACCGCGCCGCCATCGCCGTGGCCCGGGTGCGCGGCGTCGCCGTCACGGTGACCGATTTCGGCTATCTGCGGCCCGACTGGATCGTGCTGGAACGCGACGGCATGGGCGCCGAGAGCCGCTTCCCGCGCGAGCCGGAGGTGATCCGCGCCCTGGCGGCCGCCTGCCCGCCGCCCGACCTGGCCGGCCGCTATGCCGACCACTTCCCCACCCAGGCCCGTTGGGACATGGCCTTCCACCTGGCCTCGCTGCTGCGATGGCTGCCCCCCTGGCCCTTCCCGCATTACCGCAGCTTTCTGTTGCACCATCCGGTCCCGGCCTATCTCGGCACCGGGCTGCGGCTGCTGCTGCGCAAGCGGGAGACGCGGAGGGACGCGGCGAGGCTGGCGGAGTTGCAAGGGCGCGGGCCGCTCTTCCTCTTCGCCATGCAGATGGAGACGGACTACTCCATCCGCGCCTATTCGCGTTTCCCGGACAACGACACCGGCATCGCCGAAACGGTGGAAAGCTTCGCTCGCGGCGCGCCGCGCGATGCGCATCTGCTGGTGAAGCTGCATCCGCTGGATCCCGGGCTGAAGAACTGGCGGCGCCGCATCCACCGCATTGCTGCGAAGGCGGGGGTGGAGGAGCGAGTGCATTTCCTTGGCGGCGCGCTGCCGGCGGATGCCGCGATCCTCGCCTGCCGGGGCGTCGTCACCATCAACAGCACGCTCGGCATCCAGGCCATCGCGCTGGGGCGGGCGGTGCAGGCGCTGGGGCGGGCGATCTACGACATTCCCGGCCTGGTCTGGCACGGCCCGGCCGATGCCTTCTGGCAGGAAGCGCCACCGC
>JADGHC010000697.1 GCA_019689655.1 Microbispora sp. | reverse complement strand
GCCCTCGGGCGGCCTCCGACGGTACGGCGATCGTTACTGCCCCATCTTCTTCTTCAGGTTCTCGTCGAGCACCGCGAGGAATTCCTGCGTGGTCAGCCACTCGGCGTCGCCGCCGACCAGGAGCGCGAGGTCCTTGGTCATCTGGCCGCCCTCGACGGTCTCGATGCAGACCTGCTCCAGCTTCTCGGCGAAGTCGATGACCTCGGGCTGGTTGTCGAGCTTGCCGCGGTGCTGCAGGCCGCGGGTCCAGGCGAAGATCGAGGCGATCGGGTTGGTGGAGGTCGGCTTGCCCTGCTGGTGCTGGCGGTAGTGCCGGGTCACCGTGCCGTGCGCCGCCTCGGCCTCGACGGTCCGGCCGTCGGGGGTCATGAGCACGCTGGTCATCAGGCCGAGCGAGCCGAAGCCCTGCGCCACCGTGTCCGACTGGACGTCGCCGTCGTAGTTCTTGCAGGCCCACACGTACCCGCCCTCCCACTTGAGGGAGGCGGCCACCATGTCGTCGATGAGGCGGTGCTCGTAGGTGAGCCCGGCGGCTTCGAAGTCGGCCTTGAACTCGGTCTCGTACACCTCGGCGAAGATGTCCTTGAACCGGCCGTCGTACGCCTTGAGGATCGTGTTCTTGGTCGACAGGTAGACCGGGTAGCCGCGGCTGAGGCCGTACCGCATCGACGCGCGGGCGAAGTCGCGGATCGACTCGTCCAGGTTGTACATGGCCATGGCGACGCCGGGCCCGGGGAAGTCGAAGACGTTCAGCTCGATCGGCTCGCTGCCGTCCTTGGGGGTGAACGTCAGCGTCAGCGTGCCCTCGCCGGGGATCTTCACGTCGGTGGCGCGGTACTGGTCGCCGAAGGCGTGACGGCCGACGACGATCGGCTTGGTCCAGCCGGGGACGAGCCGCGGGATGTTCGACATGATGATCGGCTCGCGGAAGATGACACCGCCGAGAATATTGCGGATCGTCCCGTTCGGGGACTTCCACATCTTCTTCAGCCCGAACTCCTCGACCCGGGCCTCGTCCGGCGTGATCGTCGCGCACTTCACACCCACGCCGTACTTCTTGATGGCGTGAGCCGCGTCGATGGTGACCTGGTCGTCCGTGGCGTCGCGGTTCAGGATGCCGAGGTCGTAGTACTTCAGGTCGATGTCGAGGTAGGGAAGGATCAGCTGGTCCTTGATGAACTGCCAGATGATCCGGGTCATCTCGTCGCCGTCAAGCTCGACGACTGGGCCCGCTACCTTGATCTTGGGCATGCGTTGGGGTTCCCCTTCTGAACTAACTGGCCAGCGCGTCCTTTTGAGGCTTACTGGCCGTTGAGGCTATCGGACGGGTGTGGTAAGTCCGCGACGAGGTCGCGCTCCTACGAGTCGTGCAGCCGCAGCAGCATGAGCAGCGAGCCGACGACGAGCGCCACGCCGAACGCCGCGAGCGTGAGCGCGTCCATCCGTTTCGTACGCACCGCGAGCGCGCCCGCGCGGCGTTCCGAGACCGTCACCCGGACCAGGGATCCGACGAGAAAGCCGAACCCCATGATCGCACCGCCCCTGGGCACCGGCATGCCCAGGGCGATCACGCACAACCCGGCGGCCGCGCCCGCCACTACCAGGAGGTACGGCCCCCAGGCCGTGCTTTCCCGCGTTCTCACATCTCTCCCATGCCTGCCGCTGGATCCTCGGTCTCACCGCTCGTCGATGGGCACCCACTTCTGGCCGCGCTCGCCGATGTACTCGCTGTCCGGCCGAATCAGGCGGTTGTCGGCGTGCTGCTCGATCACGTGGGCGGTCCACCCGGCCATCCGGCTGACCGAGAACACGGGGGTGAACAAGTCCGTGGGGATGCCGAGGTAGTGGTAGACGGTGGCCGCGTAGAAGTCGACGTTCGGATACAGGTGCTTCTCCGCGAAGACGACCTCCTCCATCTCCCGCGACATCCGGTAGTAGGTGTCGTCGCCCGAGGCCTCGGCCAGCTCCTGCGACATCCGCCGCAGGTGCGTGGCCCGGGGGTCCTCGGTCTTGTAGACGCGGTGCCCGAATCCCATGATCTTCTCGCCGGCCGCCAGCTTGTCCCGTACGGCCTGCGCGACACCGCGTGGGTCCATCGCTTCCAGCGTACGCATGACCTGCTCGTTCGCCCCTCCGTGGAGCGGGCCCTTGAGCGTGCCGATGGCGGCGACGATCGCCGAGTGCATGTCGGACAGCGTCGCGGCGCACACGCGGGCGGCGAAGGTGGAGGCGTTCATCGTGTGGTCGGCGTGCAGCACCAGGCAGGTGTCGAAGATCTCGACCTCGCGCGGTTCGGGGCGGCGGCCGGTGATCTGCAGCAGGAAGTTCCCCGCGGTGTTCAGCTCCGGATCGGGCTCCGGGATGTCCGCTCCCGTCCTGGCCGCGTGGTAGCGGGCGACGAGGATCGGCTGCTGGGCGGTGAGCCTGGCGGCCTTGCGGCGGTTGGCGTCGGAGTCGTTGGAATCCTTGTCCGGGTCGTCGGCGCCGGCCAGCGAGACCAGCGTGCGCAGCGCCTCCATGGGCGCCTGTTTTGCGGCGATTTCGGAGATGTTGTCCTCGACGAGCGCACCAAGGGTACGGCCCGCGGCGAGCTCCGCGACGTAGCCGGCGAGCTGCTCACGGGTCGGCAGCGTGCCGCGCTGGAGCAGGTGGGCCACCTCCTCGAAGGTGGCGCGGCCGGCGAGGTCGTGGATGTCGTACCCCCGGTAGAAGAGACGGCCGGCCTTGCCGTCGATGTCGCTGAGCGCCGTGGACGCGGCGACCACATCGGCGAGACCTTTGGCGGGCCGGTCCCCTCGGGTGGTTCCACCCCCCGAATCTCCCCCGCCGCTCGCCGCAGTCTGGATCAAGGTATTTGCACAGCGGTTCAAAGACACAAATATAA
>JADGHC010000696.1 GCA_019689655.1 Microbispora sp. | reverse complement strand
CCTTCGGGTCGCCGTTCGGTCCGCCCTGGTGGTGCTTATTGTTCCCGCCCGAGCTCTGCTTCTCCCCCTCCTTGGCGTTCTCGATCGCCTTGTCGAGCGCGCGCTTCCAGGATTCGAGAACGTCCTTGCCCTTCTTCATGGCATCGGCCGCCTGGTCCCGCAGCCTGTCGTGGACGCCGTTCAGCCCGCCGCCGATGACACCGAACGTCCCCGTGGGCAGGTCGATGTTCTTGATCGCGGCACTCGCCTCGGACAGTGCCCGCCCGTGGCTCGCCACGTGGTTTGCGAACTTCCGGACCTCGGAGTAATGCATGGAGAACTCGGGGTCGTTCAGGCGAGGGTTCACCGCACCGCCGTACGCCCCCGTGGCGTTCGCGAGGCCGGCGAATGGATTCGTGGCGCTCCCGCTCGTATCGGTCACAACACCCTCCAGGCGATATCCCGGCAAATTGCCTTTTCAACTACTTACGGTCAAGTCACCACGAAGTTCGCAAACCGTACAGATCTCCCAACCGCTGTCCGACAAAACCGCAAGGGAAGTGACGAAATCTTAATCTCGGACAGCAAGGGCGAGCCGCCTACTGATCCATTACTGTGACTTTTGGGTCATCACCCCAACCCCTCCGGGTCGGGGAATTCGACAGGATCAGTGGAGGTGACCATGTCGCACACTGGCGCGAGCCAGGCCCAAGTAAGCCAGCATGACCTGGACGAGGCGATCACCTGGATCGGCGACGCGGCCGAGAACATCCGCGGCATCCAGCGCTACCTGGACAGCGCCGGTGAGAACCTCAAAGTCCACTGGCAGGGAGAGTCGCACCATGCGTTCAACAAGGTCCACCGCCTCTGGCACGAGCGCATGGACGTCATCATGGGCAGCCTGCAGGACCTCGCGGAGAGCATCAGGGCGAACAACAAGAACTACAGGGAGTTCAACGCCCACGCGACGGCCGAGATCAACAAGATCGAGGCACTGATCAACCAGCCCGCGCCCGCCTCGTACGGCCGCTGAGCCCGAGGCGACCACGAGGAAGGGACGGAGAGCGCGATGGTGGACTTCGACGTCACCAAGGTCAACTTCAGCGGTCTCGACACGGGCGAGACCGAGTTCCAGAACGCCTTCAACCGGCTGGTCACCGAGCTGGAGAACCTGGAGAAGAAGCTCGACACCAAGACCGCGATCTGGCAGGGCGCCGCCAAGGACGCCTACGACCGGACCAAGCGGACCTGGCAGCGGGAGGCCAAGGGCCTGGCGGACATCGTGTCCCTGCTGGCCAAGAACATCAACATCACCAACATGAACATGAAGGACGTGGAGCGGATCAACGCCGCCATGTTCGACGGCAAGTGAGCAAACGTCCGACGGTACGGCCGGCGGCACCGGTGCTCCTCTGCCGGTGCCCGTCACGGTGTTGACGGGAAGGTGACGCATGGCTCGCGACGGTGGCATGGAGTTCAGCCGCACGGTCCTCAGGAACGCGCGCAAGGACTTCGAAGAGGCGCTGGAGCTGCTGGCGCCCGGTGCGTCCAAACGCGAGGTGAGGCCCGTCGCCTTCCCCGAGGGCGGCGCGGTGAAGCGCCTGCTCTCGCGGCGTGAGGCCATCGGCGGTTTCTGGGATGCCGCCTCGGGGTTCCACATGAGCCTGACCGGCGCGGAGAGCGCGGTGAGCTCCGTCTACGCGGAGATCGTCTCGACCCTCAGCGCGGCCGCGGATCGCCTGGAGCTGGCGATCAGGAACGTCGACGCCGGAGAAGACGCGAGCGTACGGCACGCCCGCTCGGCGGACGTCTAGTCATAGGCAGAGGAAGGCGTCATGGCCCGAAGGACACTGCCAATCAGGGCGACGATCAACGCCTCTGAGCCGGGTCCCGTCACTCTCGACGTGTTGCGCAAGGCGCTCGACAAGACCGACCCCGAGCTGATCAGGGCGGCCTCGGGCGAGTTCAAGAGCGTCTACGACAAGCTCAAGTCCGTGGTCGACACGCTCGACAAGCACTTGGACGCGCTCGACAAGCACTGGACGACCGGCGAGGACGCCAAGCAGGTGAAGAAGCAGCTCCACCGGCTCAGGGCGTCCACCGCCGCGGTGATGAACGCGATCGTGGACACCTCCCTTCCGGCGGGGCAGATGGGTCCGCCCTCGCCGCGTGGCGTGGTGCCCGCGCTGGACGTCTACGCCAGCTCCCTCAACCAGTTCAGGGGTGAGAACGTCCCCAAGCCCACGAAGAGCGACGTCGACTGGTACGACGCGGCCGTGGAGGCGGGGGCGGCGGGCGCCACGGTCGGCGCGATCGCCGGGTCTCCCTTCGCGGGCGTCGGGGCGATCCCCGGCTCGGTCATCGGCGGCGTGGGCGGGTTCATCGTCGGCGGAATCGGCGGCGCGATCAGCTCGGTCTTCGGAGACGGTCCCTTCTTCAACCTCTTCGGCGAGTCGAAGGAAGAAAAGGACATGAAGGCGGCCGAGGAGCACCTCAAGAAGCTCACTCAGGCCACGCAGGCCGCCAACAACCTCTTCCCCGAGTCGCTCGACACCGACGTGCCGAAGTTCGACGCCCCGACCCCGCCGTATGTGCCGGTGACCGGTCCCGGGACGCCCTTCCCGAACGGGCCGGCCCCCCGGACGGACACGGGGGAATGGCGGGACCCCTCCCCACTTGGCGACCTCGGCCCCGGCTCCGGCCCGGACGGCCTCGGCGCCGCCGGCTGGAACGGCACCGGCGATCCGTACGGCCCCGGCGGCACGGGCGGCGGGATCGGCGCCGACGGCACCTGGCCGGGTGGCGGCGGGCCGAACGGCGACCCGGGCGGTGGCCTCGGCGGCCCGGACGGCCTCGGCGCGAACGGCTTTCCGCCGGGCGGCACGGGCCTCGACGGCACGACACCCGGCGGGGCGGGGGCCGG
>JADGHC010000695.1 GCA_019689655.1 Microbispora sp. | reverse complement strand
AGGTGCTCCCGGATCCGCGTCCACATGTGGCGCTCGCGTTCCTCGTCGACGGCCAGGCGCTCGTCCGCCTCGGGGCGCAGCCGCCGGAACAGGCTGCCGATCAGCGCCATCGCCTGGCGGTAGGTGTCGTAGTCGGCCCCGGTCAGCGGCTGCTCGACGTACTGGTCCCACCACTCCGACCAGTGCCGCACCTTGCCGTGATGCAGCAGATATTTCTCCAGCTCGGCGAAGCGCGGCCGCAGGTCGCCGATCTCGACGCCCACCGCGTCGCCGTGCAGCTCGGCACCGTCACCACGTGGCGCTTCGCGTCCCTCGGGCAGCCATTGGAAGACGTGGTCCACCGAGCGGTCGACCGGCACTATCTCGACGCCGGGGGTGTCGAGCGCGTACGCGATGGCCTGATACTCCGCCGACGCCTCGGTGATCGGCGCGATCACGCTCAGCGGGCCGGAGCCGGGCGGGAAACCGTCGAGATCGGTGGCGAACGCCTGCAGCGCCACCGGCAGCCGGCAGTTGCGCAGCTCCTCCAGGAGCGGACGCAGGTCCTCGCACAGCTCTAAGTAGACGACCTTGGGCCGCTTGTCCCGCAGCCGCCGGATCATGGCCAGGGCGGAGGCCGGCGAGTGGTGGCACACCGGGAAGATCTCCAGCTCCTCGCGCAGCATCCGGTCGACGTCGTCGACCATGCCGGACAGGATCGCCGACAGGGCGTCCCCGCCGCCGGAGAGGGCCTCGGCGGCGTCGAGCAGCCGCCCGCGCAGGGCGTCGAAGGTGCTCATGACAGCGCTCACGACAGGGCTCACGACAGGGCTCACGACAGGGCTCACGACAGGGTCGCGAGCGCCTGGCGGCCGCCGTCGAGGAACCGCGTCCACTCGCCGCCGTCGTTCCTGCTGCGTGGTTCGATCACCCCGTGCCAGTACTTGTTGAGGATGGCCAGGTCCTCCGGGGCGCGCCGGGCCAGGGAACCCACCAGGGCGCCGGCCAGCGTCTCGGCCCGCAGCGTGCGGTCGCCGAAGAAGTGGCTGTGCAAGATGGCGTCTTCCAGCACGCCGATCTGCTCGGCGGTCGACAGGGACGACTCCAGCTTCTCGTCCTCGCTCGTGGCCGACGCCGCCGCGGCGCGCAGGTCGGCGAAGCTCTGCAGCAGGATGTCCAGGAGCGCGGGCGGCACGTCCAGCTCGATGCGGTGCCGCCGCAGCAGTTCCGTGGTGCGGAAGCGGACGATCTCCGCCTCGCTGGTCTTGCTGGTCACCACCGGGATGCGGACGAAGTTGAACCGCCGCTTCAGCGCCGAGGACAGGTCGTTGACGCCCCGGTCGCGGCTGTTGGCGGTGGCGATGATCGAGAACCCGGGCTTGGCGAACACCGTGTTGTCGGTGTCGAGCTCGGGAATGGAGATGTACTTCTCGGAGAGGATCGAAATCAGGGCGTCCTGCACGTCGCTGGTGGCGCGGGTCAGCTCCTCGAACCGGCCGATCATGCCCTGCTCCATCGCCGTCATGATCGGTGAGGGGATCAGCGACTCGCGGGACTGGCCCTTGGCGATCACCATCGAGACGTTCCACGAATACTTGATGTGGTCTTCGGTGGTGCCCGCCGTCCCCTGCACGACCAGCGTGGAGTTCCGGCAGATGGCGGCGGCGAGCAGCTCGGCCAGCCAGCTCTTGCCGGTGCCCGGATCGCCGATCAGCAGCAGGCCGCGGTCGGAGGCGAGCGTCACGATGGCGCGCTCGACGTAGCTCCGGTCGCCGAACCACTTCTGCGGGATCTCCCGGTCCAGGCCGTCGGACCGCTCGCTGCCGAGCACGAACAGCCGGACCATCCGGGGGCTGAGCCGCCAGGAGAACGGCTTGGGGCCGTCGTCGATCGACTCCAGATAGTCGAGCTCCTCGGCGTACTTCACCTCGGCGGGCGCGCGGAGCATCTCGTTGGTCATGAAAGGGGGTCTCCTAAGCGAGGAAGTTCTTGAGTTCGAAGATGAGCTTGCGGATGTGGCCGGAAATGACCGGTGTGCCGAGGTCCTTGAACTTCTGCCGGAACCACGGGTTCACGCTCTGCCGGCCGCCGCTGTCCACCGAGCCCACCGGGATGAGCCGTACGCCGGACCGGTGCAGCGCCTCCATCCCGGCGAAGACGGCGGCGCTGTCCCATTCGTAGAAGTCCGAGATCCACACGACCACCGTGTTGCGGGGGTCGGCGACCTTCGGCTGGACGAGGGCCAGGGCGGCGGTGCCGTCGGTGCCGCCGCCGAGCTGGGTGCGCAGCAGCACCTCGAACGGGTCGTGCACCCACGGGGTGAGGTCGAGCGCGCGGGTGTCGTACGCGACCAGGTGCACATCGACCTTGGGCAGCCCGGTGAAGATCGACGCCAGGATGGTGCAGTTGACCATCGCGTCGACCATCGAGCCGGACTGGTCGACCACCACGATCATCCTGGCCGGCGTGGTGCGCCTCGCGGTGCGCCGGAAGTAGAGCCGGTCGACGTAGAGCCGCTGGTCCTCGGGGCTGTAGTTGATGAGGTTCTTCCAGATCGTGCGCTCGAGGTCGAGGTTGCGGAACACCCGCTTCGGCGGCACCGACCGGTCGATCGCGCCCACACTGGCCTTCTCGACATGGGTGCGCAGCACTTCGGCGACCTCGTCGACGAACCTGCGGATCAGCGCCTTGGCGTTGGCGAGGGCCACCCCCGAAAGGTTGGCCTTGTCGCGCAGCAACTGCTCGACCAGCGACATGCTGGGCGTGAGCTGCCGCGCCAGGGCCGGATCCGCCAGGACCTCGCGCAGCCGCATGCGGTTGACCAGTTCGGCCTCGATGCCGGCCAGCGCCTTGGCCAGGTCGCCGTCGCCGATCTCGAAGCCGGTGCCCGGCCCGGACCCGGCCGTGGGCCCACCCCCCGGACCGGCCTCGGCC
>JADGHC010000061.1 GCA_019689655.1 Microbispora sp. | reverse complement strand
TTCCCGGAGGCATTCCCGGAGGCATTCCCGGAGGCGTGGTGCACCGCGTAGCCGACCTTGATGGTCCTGCTGTTGGGGACGTCACGCCGCTCGGGGACGAGAAGATAGCCGCAGGTCGTGCCGGACGGCACGGAGACCGGGCAGGGATGCTCCTCGACGGAGGGCCCGGCCGAGGCGCCGGCGGGCAGCCACGTCCGCGCGCCCGGCGTCCGGCGCTCCGGCGGCGCTCCGGCGGCCCGTTCGTACGAGGTCCGCTCGTACGAGGCCGGCGAGCCGTGCGCCGCGGGTCCACGGGCCGTCGCCGGTCCGGGTGCGGCCGCCCCGCGGGCCGCCACTTCGCGGGCGGCGGATCCGTACGCCGCCGTCCCGGTACCACCGTGGATCGGCGCCGCGAGGGCCGCCGACCCGGAACCTCCCAGGAGCATGAGTGCCGCGGCGAATGCCGTGACGGCCGCTCCACCCCAACTCCGCAACCGTCAGCCCCGTCCCGCGAACCCGGCGATATCCGCAGAAACCTTAGCGTGTTCGTCGGTCATCCCGCCCCCATTCGTCCAAGCGCTCCCCATTTTGGACGATCATGGCGGCGGTTCGGGTTTCACCGGGGTCGTGCGGTGCTCTCCCGGACCACCAGGTCGGTGGACAGCTCGACGCGGCGGGCCTCGGTGGTCTCCCCCCTGCCCATGGCCAGCACCATGCGCGCGGCCAGCGCGGCCATCTCCTCCAGCGGCTGGCGCACGGTGGTCAGCGGCGGCCACGCGGACCGGGACAGCGGCAGGTCGTCGAAGCCGACGACGCTCAGGTCCTCGGGCACCCGCAGGCCCCGCTGCCGTGCCGCCTCGAACACGCCGAACGCCTGCATGTCGCTGCCGGCGAAGATGGCGGTCGGGGGATTGGGCAGCGAGAGCAGCGCATGCCCGGCGTCGTGGCCCGAGTTGACCAGGAAGTCGCCGTACCGGATGAGCTCGGGGTCGATGGGCACCCCCGCGGTCTCCAGCGCGGCGCGGTAGCCGTCGATCCTGGCCCGGCTGCACAGCATGTCCGGCGGGCCGCCGATCATGCCGATCCGGGTGTGGCCGAGGTCGAGGAGATGGCGCGTGGCCGCCAGGCCGCCGTGCCAGTTGGTCGCGCCGACCGACGCCACCCCGGGCGGCGGCTCGCCCTCGGGGTCGACGACGACGAACGGGATCGACCGGGCGCTGAGCTGGCCCTGCTGCCGCACCGACAACCGGGAACTGACGATGATCACACCGTCGGTGCGCCGTGCCGCGATGCGTTCGAGCCAGTCACGGCCGGGGCCCGCGTGGGTGTGCAGCACGGAGATCACCACGCTCGCCGAGGCCTCGTGCGCCGCCTGCTCGGCCCCGCGCACCAACTCCATGGCCCACGGGCTCTCGATCTCGGCGAACACCAGGTCCAGCAACCCGACCGGGCCGTCGCCCTGCCCCGTCCTCCGCTGGTAGCCGTGCTTTTGCAGGAGGCGTTCCACCCGCTGACGGGTCTCCGGCGCCACCTCGGGACGGCCGTTGATCACCTTGGACACGGTTGGAACGGAGACTCCGGCCTCCTCCGCTATCTGGGCGATGGTCACCCGCCTCTTCACTGGCATGTAGCAGATCGTAGCCGAAAGTTTCGGGATATCTGAACCGGTTCCCCCTGATGAGACGCGGGACGGCGATGATCATGCTGACAGCGCCCTTGACGCTTAACCTTAGCTTTACTTATTCTCCCCACCGCGAAACATTCGGATACTAGCCGAAACTTTCAGCAGCGGGCAGCGGAGGAGGAGACGGGGGCCGTCGCCCTCCGGCCACGCCGCAGGTTTCGAGGATGAGGAGAGTCGATGACGCTGCTGCGCGTGTCCGGGTCCCGGCTGGTAGACGAGACGGGCCATCCGGTCAGGCTGCGGGGGGTCGGCCTGGGCGGCTGGCTCAACATGGAGAACTTCATCACCGGCTACCCGGCCGACGAGTCCTCGATGCGGGCGGCGGTGCGGGAGGTGCTCGGCGAGGAACGCTACGAGTTGTTCTTCGAACGCCTCCTGACCTCGTTCTTCACCGAGGCCGACGCCGACCTGCTGCGGGAGGTCGGCGTCAACTGCGTACGGATCCCGGTGAACTACCGCCACTTCGAGTCGGACGACCGGCCGATGGAGATCATCGAGCGTGGTTTCCGGCACCTCGACCGGGTCGTCGGCATACTGGCCGAGCGCGGCATCTACAGCGTCATCGACCTGCACGCGCTTCCGGGGGCGCAGAATCAGCACTGGCACTCCGACAACCCCACCCACGTCGCCTCCTTCTGGAAGCACCGGCACTTCCAGGACCGGGCGGTCCACCTGTGGGAGGCGCTGGCCGACCACTACAAGGACAATCCGTGGGTGGCGGGATACAACCCGATCAACGAGCCGGGCGACCCCAGCGGCCAGGTGGTCGGTCCCTTCTACGACCGGCTGGTCAAGGCGCTGCGCGCGGTCGACCCCGCCCACGTGCTGTTCCTCGACGGCAACACCTACTCGACCGACTTCTCGATCTTCCGGGAGGTCTACGAGAACACGGTGTTCGTCTGCCACGACTACGCGCTGGCCGGCTTCGCCCACGGCGGGCCGTACCCGGGGTACACCCGCGGCGAGTGGTGCGACCGCGACGAGCTGGAGCGCACCTTCGCCCGCCGCACCGCGTTCCAGCGGGAGACCGGCACGCCGATCTGGGTCGGCGAGTTCGGCCCCGTCTACACCGGCGACCCCGCGGTGGACGAGCAGCGCTACCAGATCCTCCGCGACCAGCTGGAGATCTACGACGCCCACGAGGCGGGCTGGTCGCTGTGGACCTACAAGGACGTCGGCCTGCAGGGGCTGGTGTACGCCGGCGGGCCGTACATGGAGCGGTTCGGGCCGTTCATCGCGAAGAAGAAGCGGCTCGGCGCCGACCGGTGGGGCTCGACGATGGAGGAGACGGCCGCCGAGCTCGCGCCGCTGCACCGGCTCATCGACACCGAGTTCCCCTCCTGGAACCCCTACCCGTGGGGGGCCCGATACCAGACCGACGACCTGATCCGGCACATCCTCATCGCGCAGGCGCTGATCCCCGAGTACGCCGAGCTGTTCCGGGGGCTGGACGACGACGAGCTGATCGCTCTCGCCGACTCCTTCGCCCTGTCCAGCTGCACCCGGCGTGAGCCGCTGATCCGCCTGCTGACCGCCAACCTGGCCGGCACCCCCGCCACCGGGAGCCCGGCCGACGACTCGACCGCGCGCTAGCCGCGCGGACCAAGGAGACCCCCCGATGCGCAGCCTCCGTTCCCGGGCGGCCGCGGCGGTCCTGTGCGCACTCATGGGACTGCCGGCGGCCGTGGCGAATGCGACCTCCGCGGACGCCGCGGTCGTGCAGGTCGCGAAGTACGACTTCGAAGACGGCACCACCCAGGGATGGGGGCCCAGAGGCGACGGGGTGGAGGTCGGCGCGACCTCCGACGCCGCGCACTCGGGGTCGGCCTCCCTGCTCACCACCGGCCGGACCGCCACCTGGCACGGGGCGTCCATCAGCCCGCCCTTTCAAAAAGGCGTCACGTACCAGATCACGGCGTACGCCCGGTTGGTGAGCGGGGAGGCGCCGAGCACGATCGCGCTGACCGTGCAGCGCACGCCCGACGGCGGCGAGACCACCTACGAGCGGGTCGCGGCCGCCACCGTGACCGCCGACGGCTGGGCCGAGCTGTCGGGCACCTACTCCTTCGGCGCCGACTCCAGCGGCCTGCAGCTCTACGCCGAGAGCTCCGACGCCACCGCCTCCTACTACATCGACGACGTCGTCATCACCTCCGACACCGACCCCACCCGCTCCGGCCTGAGCACCGACTTCGAGACCGGCACGGCGCAGGGCTGGTCGCCGCGCGCCTCGGCGTCCCTGGCGGTCACCACCGACGTGGCGCACGGGGGCTCGCGCAGCCTCGCGGTGACGAACCGGGCGGACTTCTGGGACGGCCCGGCGATCAGCGTGCTCGGCAAGATGGCCAAGGGGTCGAAGTACAGGCTGTCGGCCTGGGTGCGGCTCGGCCCGGACACGCCGTCGGGCAACCTCGGCCTGTCGGTCGAGCGCCGGACGAACGGCACGCCGAGCTATGAGCGGGTGGCCGCGCCGAAGGCGATACCCGCCGGGCAGTGGGTGGAGCTCACCGGCACCTACACGCTCGCCTACGACGTGGACTTCCTCAGCGTGTACGTGGAGTCCGACACCGGCACGTTCCCGTTCTACCTGGACGACTTCACGCTCACGTACGTCGAGCCCAAGCCGATCCAGACCGACATCCCCTCGGTCAAGGACGAGGTGCCGTTCACGATGGGGGCGGCGATCTCCCGCGCCCAGACGCTGGGCGAGCACGGCGAGCTGCTGCTCAAGCACTTCGGCGGGGTCACGCCCGGCAACGCCCTCAAGTGGGACGCGACCGAGCCGCAGGAGGGCGAGTTCACCTTCGCCGAGGGCGACTACCTGGTGGACTACGCCGTCCGGCACGGCCTCACGATCCGCGGGCACACGCTCGCCTGGCACAGCCAGACCCCCGACTGGGTGTTCAAGGACGGCGACCGCGACCTCACCTCCTCGCCGGAGGACAAGGCGCTGCTGCTGCGGCGGCTGGAGAACCACGTGAGGACGCTGGTCGGCCGCTACAAGGGCAAGATCGCGGTGTGGGACGTGGTCAACGAGGTCGTGGACGAAAACCAGCCCGACGGGCTGCGCCGGTCGAAGTGGTTCCAGATCACCGGCCTCGACTTCATCCGTACGGCCTTCCGGGTCGCGCACGAGACCGACCCGGCCGCCAAGCTGTTCATCAACGACTACAACACCGAGTTCCCGCGCAAGCGGCAGGCGCTGTACGACCTGGTGAAGAAGCTGAAGGCCGAAGGCGTGCCCATCGACGGCGTCGGCCACCAGCTCCACGTCAACATCGAGCAGCCGCCGGCGTCCGAGGTCGAGGCCACGATCGAGAAGTTCGCGACGCTCGGGGTGGACCAGCAGATCACCGAGCTGGACGTGAGCGTCTACCCCGACTTCGTCTCCACCTACGACGTGGTGCCGGCCGAGGTGCTCGCCGAGCAGGGCTACCGCTACAAGGAGCTGTTCGACGTCTTCCGCAGGCACAAGCGCGAGATCAGCTCGGTCACGGTCTGGGGACTGGCCGACGACGACACGTGGCTGTCGACCTTCCCGATCACCCGGCTGAACGCCCCGCTGCTCTTCGACGACGAGCTCCAGGCCAAGCCGGCGTACTGGGGCGTCGTGGACCCGTCGAAGCTGCCGCCGCTGGTGCGCAAACTGGAGGCCCCCGCCGCGAGGCCCAAGGTGGACGGCGAGCGCGACCTCGAATGGGACCTGCTGCCCGACGTTCCCATCGCCCGCGTCGGGGAGGTGTCCGCCGGGTTCCAGGCCCGCTCGGAGGGCAGGTGCCTGTACGTCCTGGCCGAGGTGCGCGACCCCCGCGCGAACCGGGGCGACCGGGTGACGTTCACCGTCGGCGGCACGCCGTACGCGATCGAGCGCGAGGGCGGCCACCCGCGCGGCGTCGACGCGGCCGTGCGGAAGACCGAGGGCGGCTACCGGGTGGAGGCCCGGCTCCCGCTCGGCTCCTCGGCGGGCGGGACCGGCCTCACGGTGGCGGTGAAGGACGGCTCCGACGGATCGACGGCCACGTGGACCGGCACGGTGACGCCCGTGGCGGCGGTGAAGCTGACCACGGCGCCGCAGGGCCGGCCGGTGGTCGACGGCACGATCGACCGGGTCTGGGCGGCGGCGCCCGAGATCCGCACCGCCACCTGGGTCCAGGGCACGTCCGGGGCGACCGCACGGGTCCGGGCCCTGTGGAGCGGCGGCACGCTGTACCTGCTGGCGCAGGTCGCCGACCCCGTGCTCAGCGAGGAGTCGGCCAACCCGTGGGAGCAGGACTCCGTGGAGTTCTTCGTGGACCCCGGCAACGGCAAGACCAAGGGGTACGGCGACGACGACGGGCAGTACCGGATCAGCTTCTCCGGCAAGACGTCCGTCGGCGGCCCGCTCGACCCCGCCGCCATCGCGGGCAACCTGACGGCCGCCGCCAAGGTCGTCCCCGGCGGCTACGTGGTCGAGGCGGCCGTGAAGCTGCCCACGATCACACTGGCGGACGGCACCCTGCTCGGGTTCGACGTGCAGGTCAACGACGCCGCCGGGGCCGCCAGGACGAGCGCGGTGACCTGGAGCGACGCCACCGGCCAAAGCTACAAGGACACCAGCCACTGGGGCGTGCTCCGGTTGCGGCGTTGAGTCTCGTACGGACTGTGGACAAGCTTGCGGGGCGGCCGGCGAGCGCGGACCGGCGCGGGGCACCGGCGGCCGGTGCGCGCGGACCGGCGCCGCGCCGTACCCGGCCCGGGCGGCACCCATGCCCGGCGCGGAACCGCCGCGAACGTACGCCCGCGCGGGGGCCTGGCGCAGGGAGGCCCCGCGCCGGAAGGTGCGGCGGAGGTGTCCGTGCCGGACGGCCCGGTTCCCCGAGCCGGGGGACCGGGCCCGTCACGCGTGAGAGAGGAACGAATGATCGACGCAGTCGGCGGCCGGCAGTACCGGAACCCGGTCATCCCCGGGTTCCACCCCGATCCCTCGGTGTGCCGGGTGGGTGAGGACTACTACCTGGTGACCTCCAGCTTCGAGTGGTTCCCCGGGGTGCCGATCTTCCACAGCCGCGACCTGGTCAACTGGCGGCAGCTCGGGCACGTGCTCGACCGCCCGTCGCAGCTCGACCTGGACGGCATGCGGCCCTCCGGCGGCATCTACGCCGCCACCATCCGCCACCACGACGGCGTCTTCTACGTCGTCACCACGCTGGTGGACGGGCCGGGCAACTTCATCGTCACCGCCACCGACCCCGCGGGCCCCTGGAGCGAGCCCCGGTGGCTGCCCGGCACCCGGGGCGTGGACCCCTCGCTGCTGTTCGACGACGACGGCCGGCTCTGGTTCACCGGCACCAGGGAGAAGGAGGCGGCCCGCTATCCCGGCGAGACCGAGGTCTACCTCCTGGAGCTCGACCCGGTCACGCTGGAGCCGCGCGGTGAGGAGCGGGTCATCTGGGAGGCCGCCCAGCGGGGCGCCGTGTGGGCCGAGGGCCCGCACCTGTACAAGATCGGCGGCAGATACTACCTGCTGAGCTCGGAGGGCGGAACGTCGTACGACCACGCGGTCGTGGTGGCCAGGGCCGACGACGTCGCCGGGCCGTACGAGCCGAACCCACGCAACCCGATCCTCACCCATCGGCACCTCGGCCGCGATCACCCCATCGCCTGCACGGGCCACGCCGACCTGGTGGAGACCCCGGACGGCGAGTGGTGGATGGTGCTGCTGGCCACCCGCCCGTACGGCACCGGCGGTCTCAAGGGGGACAACCTGGGCAGGGAGACGTTCCTCACCCGGGTCACCTGGGAGGACGGCTGGCCGGTCGTGGCGCAGGTCGAGCCGGTGGCCGCGGCGCCCGCGCTGCCCGAGCACCGCTGGCCCGCGGGTCCCGCCTGCGACCACTTCGACGGCGACCGGCTCTCGCCCGTCTGGAACCACCTGCGCACCCCGCGCACGCCGTACTGGAGCCTCGGCGACAGCCGGCTGCGGCTGCGGCTGCGGCCGGAGACGCTGGCCCAGCGGGTCAACCCGAGCCTGATCGCCCGCAGGCAGCAGCACATGGACTTCGCCGTCCACGCCGCGCTCGACTTCACCCCCGCGCCCGGGGAGTGCGCCGGTCTCGCGCTGGTGCACAACGACGACCACCACGTGCTGCTCGTGCGGACCGCGCGCGGCCTCGAGCTCGTCCGCAGGAAGGCGGGCGGCGACGACCTGCTCGCCTCCGTACGGGTCCCGGACCAGCGGCGGCTGTACCTCGGCGTGGAGGCGCGCGGGCAGGCCTACCAGGCGAGGTACGCGGTGACGCCGGGGGAGTGGACCGACCTCGGCGACCCGGTGGACGGCAGGATCCTCAGCACCGCCGTCGCCGGCGGCTTCACCGGCGCCTACGTCGGCATGTACGCCAGCTCCAACGGCCGCCCGAGCTCCAACGTCGCCGAGTTCGACTGGTTCGAATACCTGCCGCTCAGCGCGTGATCCGGTGCAGCACCCGGCCGGCCGCCCGCACGGCCAGGGCGGGAGCGAGCCGTACGGCCCGCCAGGTGGCCCGGGCGGACGCGGGTGCGACGATCAGCGCCTGGTTCCTGGCCACCCCGCGCATCACGTCGCGGGCGAGCGACTCCACGGGGTACAGGCGGCCCTGGGCCCGCACCGCCGCCGTACGGGCGCGCAGGCCGATCTCGGTCTGCGGCAGCCCGGGGTTGGCGTTGTCCAGCAGCGGCGTGTCGACGAACCCGGGGCAGACCACGCTCACCCGCACGCCGTGCGCCGCCGCCTCGGCCCGCAGTGCGAGCGACAGCCCGACGACGGCGTGCTTGGTCGCCGTGTACGGCAGCATCAGCGGCGCGGGGGTCAGCCCGGCGAGCGACGCGGTGTTGACGATGTGCCCGTGGCCCTGCGCGATCATGAGCGGGTACGCCGCGTGCACCCCGTGGATCACGCCCCGCAGGTTCACGTCGATCGCCCGGTTCCAGTGGTCGAGCGTGAACTCCTCGACGCGGCCGCCCACCGCGATGCCGGCGTTGTTGAACAGGAAGTCGAGCCGCCCGTGCTCGTCGGCCACACCGGTGACCAGTTCCCGTACGGCCTGCGCGTCGCGGACGTCGCACACGACGCCGGCGCAGCCGAGGTCCTCGGCGGCCTCCTCGGCCCCCCGTACGTCGGCGATCGTGACGTGCACGCCGCGCCGTAAGAGCTCGGCGGCGAGCGCCCGTCCGATCCCGGACGCACCGCCCGTGACGACGGCGGTCTTCCTCACGTGTTTCCCTTCGCCCGAGCCTTCGGCTCGTCCCATATCCCCATCGCCCGCCACAGGCGGCGGCTGATCGGGTTCATCATGCCCAGATCCGTGCAGAGCTCTCTCGTTCTGGCCACCGAGTCGCGGGTCAGCGCGGCCGTCTCGGGGTTGTCCACGTAGACCTCGCGCACGACGTCGTCCGGGATGCGGAAGGCCCTGATCATCGAGCCGGGCGGGGACAGCATGATCCGCGCCATCAGGCCGATGATCAGCGGCGTGAGCAGGCTCAGGGCGAAGCGGCGGTAGCGCGGCATGCGCGGCACCCGCCGCCGCAGGTAGTGGCGGGCGAAGGAGATGTGCCGCGCCTCCTCCGCCACGTGGATGCGCATGATCGTCTCTTCGAGCGGATGGCGGACCCGCCCGCTCTTCAGCGTGGTGCGCTGCACGTGGTCGATCGGGTCCTCGCCGCCCAGCACGAAGACGAAGAACAGCTCGGTGGAGATCAGCGGGATCCACGGCACCGCCTGGGCCAGCAGGCTGAGCGGTCCGGGCATGCCGCGAATGGGGAGTTTCGTGCGGTTCACGAACTCCTGGAACATCATCCCGTGATGACCTTCTTCGATCATCTCGTGGTAGACGTACCGGAACTCGGGGGAGCCGTTCGGCAGCCGGTAGGCGTAGTTGAGCAGCCCGCGCTTGAGCAGGTTCTCGAACTGCAGCCCGATCTTCATGGCGGTCGCGACCCGCCACAGCCCGATCCGCGCCCTGACCTCCGGCGGCTGCGCGAGGTACCAGGGATGGCCGCCCAGCCTGTCGGCCGGCGGCAGCTCCCACCGCGGATCGGTCTGGTCCACCTGGAACTCCGGATCGTCCCAGGGGATGTCGACGTACGGCTCCCAGTGCTTGTCGACCGAGGCCTTCGACAGGCGCTCCAGTACGGCCTCGTACGCGCTCCGGTCGGCGACGTGCTCGTCTTTCTCCCTGCTCGCGATGGTCTTCGGCGCGGCGGACATGCGACCTCCCTTCCGGCGCCGCAATTGTACGATTCATCCAATAGCCTGGAAAGGGATGTGCGTATCGCGACTTGCCGGAAATTTCTGGTGCGCCACGACGCAACCCGCCGGAAATTCCCGGCCGGCAAGATTCCCGCACGGTACAGTTCGGCACAGGTCACCCCTGGGTGACCTTCTTGAACGGCCCTCTCTCGCCTACTGTCGAAGCGAGGGGACGGCGAACAGGGAGCCCGCGTGCCTGAGACCTGCGATGTCGTGATCATCGGTGGGGGCGTGATCGGCTGCGCTATCGCGCACCGGCTCGCCGCGCAAGGCACGAGCGTCGTGCTCGTCGACGCCGGGCAGCGTCTCGGGCTCGGCGCGTCCGACGGCGCGATGGGCGGCATCCTGACCCAGACGGAGCCCTCCTGCCTCGGCCCGCTCAGCGGCGTCATCAAGCGCAGCCGCGACATCTACCCGGACTGGCTGGAGGAGATCCACGCCGCCTCGGGCGTGGAGATCCCGGTGCTGGACGGCGGCGACATCCAGGTCGCCCTGGACGAGGCCGAGATGGAGCGCCTGGAGTCCAAGGTGCTGCCGCTGTGGAAGAACTCGCCGTTCGCCGTCGAGCCACTGTCGGCGACCGAGGCCCGGAGCCTCGAACCGCTGCTGAGCGAGCGGGTCGTCGGCGGGTTCCTGCTCCCGGAGGAGCTCGCGCTCGACCCGCGGGTGCTCATGGCCGCCCTGACGACGGCCGTGCTGTCCGGGCGTACGCCGATCCGGGTGCTCAGCGCGGTGCGCGCCACCGACCTGCGGACCGGGCCGGACGGCGTCGAGGTGGAGCTCCACGACGGCCGCCGGGTGTCGGCGGACAAGGCGATCGTCGCGGCCGGCCACCTGAGCGGGGTCTTTCTGCCCCGCCACCGCGACCACCTGTTCCCCATCAAGGGCGTGGCCTTCGACGTCCGCCCGCCCGGGGCCGTCACCTACCCGCTGCGCCATCATGTCTTCGCGGAGATCAGGCAGGACGGCCGGGAGTACTACCCCTATCTCGTCCCCCGGTACGACGGCAGGGTGGCCGTCGGCGTCACCTACGAGGAGAACGTGGGGGACGTGACGGTGACCGCCGCGGCCATCGAGGAGATCCGGCGGGGCGTCGCCGCCCTCATGCCCAAGGCGGCCACCTGGCCGATCGGCCGGCGCTGGGCCGGGCTGCGGCCGGGCAGCGCCGACCACATGCCCATCATCGGCCACGTGGACGACCACGGCCGGGTGGTGGCGGCCACCGGCCACAGCGGCCTCGGCATCACGCTCGCCCCCGTCACCGCGGAACTGGTGGCGGCCCTGGTCACCGGGACCGCCGGCGCCCGGGAGCGGGAACTGCTCGACGTCTGCAGGCCCGACCGCCCCTTCCCGCCCGCGCCTACGCCGCCGGTACCGCCGCCTCCCACAGCTCGCTGAACCGCTCGGCCCGCTCCCGCACCCGCTCCTGGTCCCGTACGAGGATCGTGCTATGGATCACCGGGGCGATGCCGTCGCCGACCTGCGGGGCGGGGTTGGACTCGTAGTAGACGACGTCGTCGAACAGGATGAAGTCCGACAGCGAGCCGCGCAGCAGGGGCGGCGCCTCGGAGAGCAGGAGCGTGCGCACCTCGATCCCGAGCGTCGTCTGCCACTTCCACACCCGGCGGAACGCCTCGGAGTCGAGCCGTTCGGAACGATCCACCACGAACACCCGGCGCACCCGCACCCCGCGCTGGACGAGGTCGCGCTGGAGCTTGACGTAGCGCTGCCCCAGGTCGGTGTGCCAGAAGCCGCCCTCGAACTCGGTGTCACGGGCGTCCACGCTGGTCAGGCTGATCGCGTCGAGGCTGACCCGGGTGTGGCGCGCGAGCGCGAGCAGCCAATCGCGGTCCTCGCCCTCGTACAGCGCGTACCGGCCGTCGGCCAGCTCGCCGAGGAACTTCGCCATGCGGCTGACCTCGTGGTGCACCAGGCTCTTGACGAGGTCGGGCATGTCGTCGCGGATCTTGGCGGCGTTCCGCACCAGCTCGGCCACGCCCCTGGTCTCCAGCGCGGACATCTCCACGAGGCCGAACAGCTTGCTCGCCTCGTTGATCTTGGAGAGGCTGTCGGCCACCAGAGCGTGGGTCTTCGCGTGCTGCCTGCGCTGCTCCCGCAGCACGGTCTCGAGCTGGTCGTCCACGTCCACGAGGAACTGCACGACGAAGACGACGCCGCTGATGAACGTGGCGAGCAGCAGGCTCCACAGGTCCTCGTCCGGCCCGTGGATGAGCGCGTTGCTCACGAAGTAGCTCACCCCGCCCACGAGCCCCGTCACGAAGACCTTGCGCACGATCCTCGGGACGGGCGACGGGGAGGGCTCGGGTGCTCCGGTCACGGTCACCTCCGTCCGGCTTCGGCGGTGAGCAGGGCAAGGGTGTTCATCGCGACCTGGTCGCGGACCCGGTCGACCAGGGAGCGCCACTGCCGGGTGAACCCCGGCCGCCGTTCCAGGCTCTCCCAGAAAGGCGTCAGCCACTCCTCGACCCGGGCGGCGGGCATCCACAGGTGCAGGAGATGGTCGACGGCGGGCGCCAGGCGGGCCACCGCCTGGGCTCCCGGCGTCGCGCCGATCCGCGCCCGCTCGACGATGACCAGCAGCGACGTCAGCAGCCAGTCGTGCAGCGCGAGGTCCTCGCACAGGTCGACGACGGCGGGGGTGAACGGGCCGGGATGGGTCAGGCGCAGCGTCCGCTCCCGTTCGGTGTGCAGGGTGAACCGGATCGACGGTTCACCGGTCTCGGCCACCCATCGCAGGCTCGTCCGGGCCATCTTGAAGGGGGCCCGCCGGTCCAGCAGCGGGGACGCCTGGACGAGGTCGAGGAACCGCCCGCTGACGGCCCCCAGATCGAGGCAGCCGGGCGCGGGGTCGCCGGTGAACCCTTCGGCGAGGTCGGCCGCCTTCGCCTTCCCCAGAACCTCCACGACCCCGGGACGGGCCAGGTAGTGCGACCAGGGCAGTCGGCGGTCGGTCTCCGAGCGCACCACCCGGACGTACGTCGAGCCCTGGGCCACCCGGCCCCCGGTGACGGCGCACCGGGTCACCACCGTGCCCACGCCCCTGATCCGGGAGCGGGAGGCGGTGGGCAGCGCGCAGTCCACGCCGGTCAGCCGCTCGGGCGACAGCGCGTGGACGATGGGACGCCGGGAGACCCGCACGGTCTCCCCGGCCATGAGCCCGAGCACCTGACGGCAGGCCGACTCGGAGATCTCCCCGGAGTTCTGCAGCAGCCCGGTCTGGACCTCCCCCATCACCAGCATCGGGCCGCCTTCCAAAATCGGAACCCCTCAGACGAAGACGTAGGAGATGCGGTCGACGAGCTCTTCTTCGAGCCGGATTCCCTCGCTCTCGCTCCGCGCGGCCACCTGCCGCAGGACCTCGTCGTCCACCGCGACCTGGCTCAGGATCGTCCGTACGGCCAGCTCGACGGGCAGGAACCGGGGGGAGAGGACCGACAGCGTGGTGTACGCGCTGAACGGCGCGGCCTGGGGATTGAGCCGGACGAGTGCGGGCAGCCCGTCCCAGTCGCGGGGCCAGTCGCCGTCCACGGCCACGGGCGTGAGCGGCACCCGTCCCTCGCTGCGCAGCAGGCCCAGCCGCAGGAGCTGCCAGACGGCCGCGAGGAAGGGACACGACCAGGTGCGCCGCGGCCCCTTCTCGTCCCACAGCTCGACGTCCACGAAGATCGAATGGCCGCGCTTGGCGTTCTGTGCGGGCGGCTCCCACGGCCGGGCCTTGCCCATCGCCTGCAGCGGCGTGGTGCGGGGCGAGCGGGAGCCGTTGCACAGCCAGCCCGTCTCCTTGACCGGCGGGCGCGATCCGTCGGTCCCCGGCGGCGGGTCGTCGACGATTCGGTCCTCCACCAGCCGGGCCAACTCGACGCGGCCCGACCGGGGGTCTTCGAACTGGGCGCAGGCCGACTCGCGGGCGAGGTAGTCGATGGTCAGGTCCTGCTCGGCCGCCGCCTCCAGGACCATCGGCACCAGCTCGGCGGGGGTGCTGAAGCGGCTGAAGTAGTCGTCCACCAGGAAGCAGGTGCTCACCCGGGCCCGGCCCCCGGGCACCTGTTCCCGCCACAGCGCGCGTACGGTGGCCAGCCACGGCGCGACCCTGCGGAACTGCTCGCGCAGCCGGCCGGGACCCGCCTCGAAGTCCTCCATGTAGAGATGCCCGAGCTCGACGGACACATGGGAGAGGGGGACGGAGGCGATCCTGCGCTCGGCCGTCACCTCGCCGAACGTCGCGTGCACCGGCGTCACAGGCCCTCCCAGGCGCTGTCGTCGACGATCTTCTTGGCCAGCTCGTCGAACGCGGCGGCGGTCTCCGCGTTGGCGATCTTGCTGGCGAGCACGTCCTCGTCGGTGATGAGCTGCTCGCGCCATTGGAGCACCGGGTCCAGCGGGACCTTGCCGAGCATGGCCGTACGGCCGACGCCGTGGCGGCGGGCCAGCTCGCGCAGCTCGCTGTCGCACGCGCTCAGCCAGGCCCGCTGCTCGTCGCGCAGCCCGACGAGCTCCGCCGCGTCCGGTTCGAGCACGGCCGTGCGCACGAAGCGGATGCGGTCGCGCAGGACCTCCGGGTCGTGGCCGAACCTGGCGCCGACGTCGAGCAGTCCGTCGTCGCCGGTGACGAGCCCGTCGGCCGCGATGATGTGCTGGCGCGTCCAGCGATGGAAGACCAGCCACCGGAACGGGATCGCGGGCATCCGCACGGTCGCCGCCAGGACCAGCTCGGCGGTGAACGACCGGCCGGCGCTGACGTCGACCATGCACAGGTCGAACTCCTCCTCCAGCCGGCCGAACAACTGGGCGCAGCGGCCGATGAGCTCGTCGGTGAGCGCCGACAGCTCGCCGCCGCCCTCGCTGCCCGGCAGCAGCACGAGCCGCCCCGCGCCGGGCGGGCGGGTGCGCAGCCCCTCGCGGTCGGACTCGGCCCACACGTCCACCCGCCGGGGCTGCGGGCACTCGCCGCGCAGGTACTCGTGCAGGCCGTTGCGGTCCCGGGTACCGCGGGCCACCGCGCTGACGCTGAAGATGGCCCCGGCGGTCGGCGAGCCGAAGTCGAAGTCCAGGTAGCAGACGTCGTTGCCCTGCAGGGCGTGCCGGTAGACGATGTTGGTGCCGGTGACCGAGCGCCCGGTGCCGCCTTTGTCGGAGATCGCGAAGACGAGCACCTCAGATCGCCTCCGACGCGCTGTCGCGGGCGGTGGCCAGCCGTTCGAGGTCGAGCAGCGCGTTGTTGATCAGCGCCTGCGCGGTCGCGGGCCGTTCGTCGATGATCGCCCTGGCGCGCTGCAGCGAGGCCTGGATCGTGCGGAGCTTCGGCTGGATGGTCTGCCCGGCCATCAGCGGCCGGGTCACCAGCTCGTGGTCCAGCAGGTGCTCGGCCTCCCCGAGCATCTGGTAGGCCAGCTCGACGAGCTGGGGGTTGCGCAGCGGCGGCTCCGCGCTGGCCGTCGCGGCGGAGACGAGGAACTCCACGACCCGCTCGCTGAAGTACCAGGACGGCTCCTCGTCGCGCACCCGGATGTCGGAGAAGACGTTGCCCGGCTGGTCCCACAGACCGGCGGCCGGGCCGTCCGTGTGGCGGCGCAGCAGGATGTGCCGCCAGATCTGGTCGGCGAGCGTGAGCAGCCGCTCGCGCATCCGCGTGTTCTGCGCGATCGAGGCCGCCCAGATGGTCCGCTTCAACAGCGTGATGGCGAAGTCGGAGACGACCCAGATCAGGTGGGGGCCGAACGTGTCGCTGCCGTGCAGATTGATCGGGACGCCGGGGGAGTGCATGAGCACGGGCGGATCGCCCGGGACGGCCCTGCGGGTGATCCTGGCGCGGACGGCCAGCTCCTCCAGCACCCCGGCGACCCGGCCGAGGTCGACGTCCGCCGCCCGGTTGTTGACCAGGCTCTGCACCACCATGGCGGTGACGCCGAGGCTGTAGTAGTCCGATTCCTTCTCGTCGACCGTCCGCCAGGGGATGTCCTCGAGCGGCCAGGTGCCCCGCCCGAACGTCGCGATAGTGCGCCAGTAGGACTGGGTGAGGTCCCAGCGGCGCTGGATGGCCTGGGCGAGGGTGATCTGGTCGTCGTTGAGCAGGCTCAGGATGCGGGTGCGCGCGGAGAACAGGTCGGCGATGCCGACGAGGGCGTTGACGGTGAAGTACAAGTACGGTGTGTCGGCGGCGACCCCCTTCGGCTGGGGACCGATGTCGAGCGGCGTGGCGATGTCGGGTGCGTCCTTCACGATGCCCCACGTCCAGCCGCACTCGAACAGCAGGTTGTCGTTGTCCAGGTCCACCTGGCTGCCCGAGCCGATGGTCAGGTCGCGCAGGCCGGCCCGCACCGGCTGGAGCGCGCGCCGCAGCTCGTCGAGCACCCGGCGGGTGGGCGCCCCGGTCTGGTTCACCGTGCGCAGCAGCGCCCGCCCGGCGGTGGAGCCGGGGTCGAACGCGTTGACCGTGAAGCTGCGCAGCAGGCCCGTCATCGCGGCCGACAGCCGCTTGCTGGCCAGCTCCTCCACCTCGCGGATCTCGCGGCGGAGCGACTCGCGCCGCACGCTCTGGCGGAAGACCTTCAGGAAGCCGAGGGTGCCGAGCGTGAGCGTGACCGACATCGAGAAGGAGTCGACCACGTCGAGCTGGAGCTGCTCGGGGGTGACCTTCGCCTCCTCGTCCAGCGGCCGGAAGTAGCTGCCGCCGGAGAACAGCGGCCGCCCGTCGTCGGCGGTGTACGTGCGCAGGTACTGCCCGATGACCCTGAGCAGCAGCTTGGGGATCTCGACGGAGTCGCCCAGGACGGACAGCGCGGCCAGCACGTCGTCGGCCGTCTCGTCCGGCGTGTCCAGGCGGAACCCCGGCAGTTCGGAGGCCGGATACATGAAGCACAGGAGCTGTTCGGCGTCGGAGATGGAGTTCGACCCGTCACGGCCGCCCCACGTCCAGACGCCGTCCCGGTAGGAGGCGCGCGCGGCCGCCTCCCACAACTCCAGAAGCTGCTGCCGCGGCTGGAGTTTCATGCGTGGCCCTCTCTGCGATGCGCCGTCCTCGCCGCGCCCCCTCGGTGCCGCCGGTGGCGGAGAAGGGCGCGCCCGTGCCGCCGGGCGGGACCGAGGCCGGGGTCCCCGGCCCGCCCTGAAACTTTCTTTCCACATAGGTGGAGACGGAACCACCATAACCCTTATACCATTGGATTCCGGCTCCGTCGCCTAGCCCTTCCGTGGTATTTCGTACGCCGCCTGATTGTCGTGATTGAAGAGATACCACAGAGGAAAACCGACATTAATGTCCTAAATTTGAAAGCTATTAGAAATGTCCCAAACCGCGGCTCCGAGGGATATAACGGACTATCGTCCCGGGCAGTCGCGGCCGGTGGCCGGGGCGGCGCGCGGGGGCTGGGTGTTATACACATCTGACGCTGCCGCCGAAG